>JABIXH010000017.1 GCA_018664975.1 Nitrospina sp.
CCACTTTGGGCTGACGTTAAACAATAAACAAAAATGGAGCTGGTGAAGATCGAACCCGCGACCTCTTGAATGCCATTCCGGTGGCTCACTTCTGAACCTTTATTTTTATTGAACTTACGGAGACGCTCGTTGCGTACTGTGTCAAACTGAGTCATAAAATGCCAAGAAGCGTCATACAGATTGACACAAATCTGACACAGTAAAATTGATGGAGCCGGGGGGGGGATATTTCGATGCCCCGGTATTTTGTGAGTGGGTGTCTATCGCACTCTGAAAAAATCCCCGAAAAATTTAAAACAAAAAGCCCACCCCTCGTTGAGACTTATTGTCTTCCTGAGGGATGGGCTGTGGTTTACTTTGTTGATCTGTGGGCCAGCTCCTATTCCTCCAGAATATTATTTAACGCAGAGGAAATCGCCGTTGCAACCGCTTCTGTGCCTAATTCATTAAAATGACAACCATCGAATCGAAAGCTATTATCCAGATTGTCTGTTACCTCTGTAACATAAACATTTTTATCATTCCCTAACTGAAGCTGTTGCTCGTTTAATTTCTTATCCCTTTCATGATGGCATCTGGATGTTTGAGTAACCACAAATTTAACATTCTGTTTACTGCTAAGCCCTCGCAACATGTTTGATTTCATATTGCTGAAATGGCTTAAGTAATCAATGTAACGTCCATTATCGGCTTCCCCTTGTATCCAAATCACTACACTTAACACATGCCCGTGTTTCTCCAAATCCAATAAATGCTTATTAGTGTACATAGATAATCCACTTCCATCACTACTCCAATGTGTAATTGATGACGCACCAAAACCAGTAACAAGGAAAATATAAGGTTTGTTTGCATTAAGTTTTGATGCAATTGCAGGTACTACAGAAGCTTGATCCCCGGAAGCGCCTAAAACCGGGTTGTCTAACACATAACAATTACCATTAAGATAATTCACATGCGATGTATTTTTATATTCCAAGCTTCGCACGTGGTTTGCCGAGTTGGATTGCCCAGCAACCAAAATGACATTTGCAGATTTAGGACAAGGAACTTTTTTCTTATCAAAACGAAGATTGCTATACCATCTACCGAACAAAGCATTGTGAAAAGGAATGTTTGTTGGGTTTATATTATTTGAAATAAAACGATTCCTTATAAATTCTCTTAAAGAATCGACCTGACATGCCAGACCATTATATTTGGGGTTACATGCGCGGAATAAAATGATCGATAACAGTGGAAAATGTGTCAAAGAGTAAGGAAGCACCTGTTTGACACGCATATAAAAGTTATTACTACCGATTGACATCCAACTTAAAGTGTACATATAAATCAAAACTAAAAACACAGATAAGCATATTTTAATTATATTTTTTCTCATTTAGTTTTTTTATACACAGGTGTCTGTAAAATATTTTAAGACCGATAGCGTAGCATAATCTCAATCCCAAAGCATAATGTTTGCTCCAGCCTTAGACTCAACCATCTCTTTAATTTCGAAATACAAATCCTGTTTTTCTTTTATATGATTAGCCCGGCCTTCGCCAGATAAAGTCTGTGGCATTCGCAGGATCATAAATCCATCTTCTTCTTTAGACAAGGGAAACAAACCGGCGGGGATGAACACTTGAAACTGACCATACCCAGTGAAGTTTATGCTGTGCTCATCTAATATTCCAAATCTATAGTTTGTTGGATTCCTGCTGTACCCTTTCCGTATTAACCTCTCATCGTTTGCCAGCACCGTATTGTCAGGTGTCAGTTTAAATTCGAAATGATAGAACTTAATATCGTGATTCCCGATCGAAGTGTGAATTTTCACCCCTTTGATTTCGTGCGGATAGCCACCGGATTTGTTCGTGCCAATACCCACGTCAGCAAAAGATACGGCGGGAACTGCCAAGACAATAATAGCTAGGAGAAAATAGGAAATGTAGTTGCGATTATTAAGTGTCATTGGTTTTTATTGTATCCCGAGTCACGGAGTTTTTCTAAAAATATCGTTTTTACCTGCCCCAGCGCCGTAGTTATTTACCACCAAAATTCCCCAAACAACCTAAAAACAACACCTTACCCGAAACCGGCGTTCATCTAGCGTACATCGATTGTGAACGGTCGCTTTTTCTCATATAGTTTGGTTCAAGTTTTATGAGCGGGTTTATTGATGAAAATTTTATAAGTCTCACAGGAAACCGGAAGGAATGAGCGGATGAGCAAAAAACGAAATAAGACTGATGGCCCTTTTGTACCTTTGCTCCACGACCTGATCCAATCTGATGCCTACAAGCTTCTTAGCTCAACGGCAAAAATAGCTTTCACATACTTCCTGAGAGATAAA
>JABIXH010000095.1 GCA_018664975.1 Nitrospina sp.
AAACCACCAGCGCATTTGGCGAGCAATATGACTCCTTGGCAGACATCATCAGCTTTGGTATGGCACCGGCCTTTCTAGTCTACTCATGGGTATTGAAACCCTTTGGTCGATTGGGTTGGATGGCCGCTTTCCTTTTTCTTCTTTGCGCGGCCCTAAGACTGGCCCGCTTCAACGTGACCAAACCAGAGGTTCGCAGTCAACATTTTATCGGCCTCCCAAGTCCTGCGGCCGCTATAGTGGTCGCATCTATTGTAATCGCCTTTGAAGACTTGTTTGCAACGCGTATGAATCCTTTCATAATGGTAATGGTAGTTTATACGCTGGCATTCCTCATGGTCAGCAATATCAAATATCCCGCCTTCAAAAAATTTGACTTCAAAAAACGGGTGGTGTTCTCCCGTTTTCTTTTTGTTATTTTATTCATTTATGTTCTGGCAACGATACCACTGGTCGCATTATTCATTCTTGGGATTACCTATGCCGTAATTGGCCCAATTAGCCTGTTAATAACAAATAAGAAACTGGAGGCCGAGTCCAATGAGACAACTCCTCCACAAGCACATAGTTAAAAAACCCACTACCTGTTAAAAAAAAGTCTGCAACCCGTTAAATCAACTTAATAGGTCAGGCTATTTGCATACAAAGGTATTGAACACCACTGGAGAATTCTATAGATGTCGTGGATAGATAAAATCAAAGCTGGAATTGGCGGAAAAAAAACTGCCAAAGATGAAGACCTATGGGTTGACTGCAAAAAATGTAAGGAACAGGTCTATATTGCCGAGTTGGAAACCAACCTTAAAGTCTGCCATCACTGCGATTACCATTTCCGTCTGGAAACCCGACAAAGAATTCATCAACTGATAGATCAAGATTCTTTTAAAGAGTACAACCAGAACCTCACGTCTTCAGATCCCTTAAAATTTAAGGACACAAAAAAATATAAAGACCGCATCAAATCATCGATAAAAAAAGGTATCTCCAACGATGCGGTTGTCACGGGTTCAGGTTTAATGGAAGGTATGCCTATCGAACTCTGCGTATTTGACTTCAGTTTTATGGGGGGAAGCATGGGTTCGGTAGTAGGAGAAAAAATAACCCGCGCTATCGAACACGCCATGGAAAACAAATCGGCACTGGTTATCGCCAGCTGTTCTGGCGGCGCACGCATGCAGGAAGGAATTTTTTCTCTCATGCAAATGGCTAAAACCTCCGCCGCACTCAGTAAGTTGAGCGAAATGAAAATTCCCTACATATCTATATTAACAGACCCCACTATGGGTGGTGTTTCTGCCAGTTTTTCAATGTTGGGGGATATCATCCTGGCTGAGCCCGGTGCATTGATTGGGTTTGCCGGGCCACGAGTCATCGAGCAAACTATCAAAGAAAAACTTCCCGATGGATTCCAAACAGCAGAATTTTTATTAGAGCATGGACTCATCGACAATGTGGTTCACCGAGTAGACCTGAAATCCACGATCGCCCAGCTCCTACGCATCTTGAAAAATAGTGCTGTTCCAGAACCCGCTCTCAAACAGGAAGAACCCGTCCTCACCAAACCGCCCGAACTTCTTGGAGCCTGACTACCAGGCGTAGTTCCCACTGCAAAAGTTATTACCGCCTGGCAAAGTTCTCTCTTGCAAATATCTATTTCTCAAGAAGCAACTTGTCTACCTCCGCCTTAAATACGCTGAACGGCCGGGTGCCGCTGATGATAGTTCCCGTCACCATGTTGTCTGTCGTGCGCCCCACCACAAAACCAGGGGTACCGGTTATGCCGACTTTATTGGCATCGCTGACATCCTGCGTAATACCCTCGTCGTAACGACCAGAAGTCAAACAGGATTTAAAGGACTCGTTTTTCAGGCCAATCTTTTCTGCGTGCAATAAAATATCAGGTGGGCTTAATTTTCCTTTTTCTTCAAACAGGGCATCGTGCATTTGCCAGAACTTGTCTTGCTCCCCCGCGCAGTGAGTAGCAATGGCGGCGGGCTTGGCATATTGATGAAAGCCTAGAGGCAGATCACGTAAAACAAAACGCAGTTTACCGGTATCGACATATTGCTTCTTCAACTCTTTGTAGGCCTGCAAATAAAACTTGCGGCAGAATGGACACTGATAGTCAGTAAACTCGACCAAAGTAATTGGAGCTTTCAAATCGCCAAGAATGGGATTGCCCAATGTAGCAACACGGGCCGATGTGGGTTTGGCTTTACGCCTTGGCGCAGGTGCAGTCAGTCCCCTCTTCTTGATCTGGGTCAATTCCTGACGAATAGCCTTCAGCTCTTTGAGAATCGCATCGCCCTGCTCTTTGGTAATACTCTCGCCAAAAGCAGTGACTGGAACGAGACAGACAACGAAAACCCATAAGGGCACCTCTAAAAATAGGGTAAAAAGTGGATGGATGAATTAAAATAAGTGAGTAGTTAGTTTTTTTGATTCCCTCCGCCCTGAAAGGAATGCAGCCATGACCCAACCCGGATTTTTTGATCTCGATAACCGTTAT
>JABIXH010000236.1 GCA_018664975.1 Nitrospina sp.
ACCACACCTAACACCAGAGGAATTGCAATGGCTCCACTGATGACACGTTTCAAGACTCGACTCCTGTTAGATTTTGATGGACCCGGGTAGGAATATGGGGAATCAAAGGTATGGTTTTCAAAGTAGGGGTGATCAATGTTTGTGGTCAGGCTTTTACAATTTGCTCTTGTGTCATTCCGAAGCGCCGTTCTCTGCCCTGAAAGTCGATGATTGCGTTCAGAAAATCTTCGTCTGAAAAGTCCGGCCACAACACTTTGCTATAAAATAACTCGGTATAAGCACTCTGGTATAAAAGGAAATTGCTGATCCTTTTTTCTCCGCTTGTCCTGATTATCAAGTCTGGGTCAGGAAGAGATTGTGTGGAAAGAAAAGATTCAAACAGGCATGAGTCAATTTCTTCCGGGCTAAGCTGTCCGGAACGCACCTGCTGGGCAATTGCTTTTACTGCATCTATGATTTCTTGTCTTCCTCCATAACTCAATGCAAGAGTAAGAATCATCCCCGTATTATCGGAGGTGTCTTCTATGGAAGATCGGATCAGTTTTTGAATCTCTCCTGGCAAGTCCTCAGTATGCCCAATGGTATTGAAGCGAATATTTTCTTCTTTCATTCGCTTCAGTTCTTTCTTCAAATAAAAACTCAGGATTTTCATGAGCGTGTTGATTTCTGTAGAAGGACGGTTCCAGTTCTCATCTGAAAACGAGTACAGGGTCAAAGCTTCCAGGTTGATTTTTCGGCTCAGAGTGACAATTCGATCCACCACTTTGACGCCTGCCCAATGGCCTTCAACCCGAGGGAGGGAATGATTTTTTGCCCAACGTCCATTGCCATCCATAATAATGGCGACATGCCGAGGCAAACGATTGGGGTCTATTTTTTCCTGTAACTCTGCATTGATCAAGGAGGCGGCTCCTAATTATTCGGCCAAACCCGCCGGTGAGAAGAAAAGAGGCTCTTAAGAAAAACTTGCTAAATACATACCACAAAGATATTACAAAAATTTGCTCTAAACATCCATCACATCTTTTTCTTTAGCGTGGGAAATTTTATCAACTTCGGCGACAAATTTGTCGGTAATTTTCTGGATATCGTCAACGCCTTTATGACTTTCGTCCTCAGAAATTTCATGGTTTTTTTCTGCCTTTTTCAGCTTATCGTTAACATGCTTGCGCACATTTCGAATTGCAACCTTGCATTCTTCAGCGTATTTCTTCACCAGCTTGACCAATTGTTGTCGCCGTTCATTGGTCAATGGTGGGATGGTGAGCCGAATCGACTTTCCATCGTTGTTAGGAGTCAGGCCTAAATCTGAGGCTTGAATGGCTTTCTCGATATCCTTCAAAATTGAAGCTTCCCAAGGTGTAATGGTCAGGGTTTGGTTATCGAGAGTACCTAAAGTCGCCACTTGCTTTAAAGCTGTTGGGTTTCCATAATATTCGACCTTGAGATCATCCAAAAGGGCTACGGAAGCTTGACCCGTCCTCAACTTGCTCAATTCATGGTGCAGGTGGTCGATAGAAACCCCCATTTTTTTTTCTACTTCACTAATCAATTCAGCAATCATTATCAGACTCCCACTTTGGTGCCGAGTTTTTCACCCTGCAGAACTCTTTTAATACTATGTTTATCGCGAAAATTAAAAATGACCAAAGGAAGTTTGTTGTCCATACAAAGAGATATCGAGGTCGAATCCATAACCTTTAATCCTTTATTCAGCACATCTAAATAAGTCAGTTCCTGGAATTTCGTTGCTGACTCATTGGTCTTGGGGTCAGCAGTGTAAACTCCATCAACCTTGGTGGCTTTGAAAATCACTTGCGCTCCAATTTCCATGGCCCTTAGAGATGCCGCAGTATCGGTGGTGAAATAAGGGTTACCGGTTCCACCCGCGAAAATAACAACACGTCCTTTTTCAAGATGCCGAATCGCCCGGCGGCGTACATAAGCTTCTGATACTGCTTGAATCTCGATTGCAGATTGCACCCGCGTGGGAATTCCAATGCTTTCCAATGAATGCTGTAACGCAAGACTATTTATTACTGTGGCCAGCATTCCCATATAGTCGCCAGTGGTTCGTTCAATTCCTATGGAACTTAGGGAGGCACCTCTTAAAATATTACCACCTCCTATGACAATGGCAATTTCTACCCCTAAATTCCTGGCCTCAAGAACTTCCTCTGAAATATTTGTGAGAGCACCCTGATCCAAACCAAATGCTCCTTCTCCAGCGGCCAAACTTTCCCCGCCAAGTTTCAACAACACTCTTTTATAAATCGGATCGCTCATTAAATTTCGTATCTTGCAAATTTGCCAATATTGATGTTCTCACCCAGCAAAGCAATTTTCTGTTTGATCAAATCACCAATGGTAATATCTGTGTCCTTGACGAAAGCTTGCTCAAGCACGCAATTTTCTTCATAGAACTTTTCCATTTTTCCCGTCACTATCTTCTCGATAATGTTTTCAGGTTTTCCAGATTCCTTGGCTTGATGGGCAAATATTTCCCGTTCTTTTCCCAAGACCTCTTCGGTCACTTCTTCACGGGTGGCAAAACGCGGCTTGGCGGCGGCAATATGCATGGCAATATCCCTGACCAGTTCCTGAAAATCAGGGGTGTTAGCCACAAAGTCTGTCTCACAATATAGCTCCAACATCACACCAATCTTGCTACCCTGATGTATGTAACATCCAACTTTTCCCTCGGCAGTATCGCGGCCGGCCTTTTTATCTGCCTTGGCCAATCCCCTTTTTCTGAGAAAGGTGACTGCCTCTTCCACATCCCCATTGGTCTCTTTCAAGGCTGATTTGCATTCCATGATTCCAGCTCCCGACTGGGAGCGTAACTCCTTAACCATCACAGCAGTTATTTCCATTCCATTTCCCTAATCAAAAAATTGTTAATTAAATTTAGTTCTTTGCCATCGGCTTTTCTTAATCCCGGCTCGGCATTCTGTTTAGGATTACTTCGCTTGCCGCCTGGAGGGATGGCCTGTTTTAACCCATTAGGTACCCGGTGGGGTGTTCAGGGGTCGAGGTGCTAGCTTTTCCCGTTGTCGCTGGCAACCGGAACTGGTTCCGGTGTAACTTCAGCAGTGGGTTGCGGGACCTCTTTTTCTTTGCCTGCTTTTTCCGGGCTTTCCTTTTCTTTGCTGGCTTTACTCATTTCTTGCCCTTCCAGACAGACATTTGCGAGCCTGCTGGCAAATAGCTTGATAGAACGCATCGCATCATCATTTGCCGGAATGGGAAAATCCACATCATCAGGATTGGAGTTAGTATCGACCATGGCAATAATTTTTATCCCCAGTTTTTTACCCTCAGCCTGCGCAATTTTTTCTTTGCGGGTATCAACGATAAAAATGGCATCCGGCAAATCTTTCATATTTTTGATGCCCTTGAAAAACTTATTCAGCTTGTCGATTTCTCTTCTCATCCTTAAAGCTTCTTTTTTATGTAATACATCAAACTGATTTTCTTCATCCATTTTTTCCAGTTCATGTAACCGGGCAATACTCTTACGAATGGTGGCGAAATTTGTTAACGTTCCACCTAGCCATCTTTGGTTGATGTAGTACATTCCACAACGAGTAGCTTCTTCGGCGATCAACTCTTGCGCCTGTTTTTTAGTCGCTACAAAAAGAATCTTCTTGCCCGCCCGAGCGATCTCTCGAACATATTTTTCAGCTTCCTGAAAACGAGCCAAAGTTTTCTGCAGGTCAATGATATATATTCCGCTTCGAGCCCCATAAATATAGGGTTTCATTTTGGGGTTCCAGCGATTGGTCTGGTGGCCAAAATGAACACCGGCCTCCAGTAGTTGTTTCATAGTAATTTCAGACATTTAAACTCCTTAATAGTTAATGGGTTGTGCCTTCGCCTCCATCGTCTCGCGCCAAGAACCCGTAGGCCACCCTTGGCTTGATCCGGAAACGTGCGTGATGAATTTTCAGGGAATTCCCGAAAGGGAAACTAAATTGTCGCTCAGACTAACATATTCAAGGGGATGTGACAATACAGAACCCAATAAAATAAGGCGTAAATAACAGTGTTTCCGGCATTTCCCCCTTAACGTCCCAGGCAAATGCCTATAGACTCAGCGGTACCGACCAATTGGGAGTTTACGGGAACCTGGCGGACGATTCCCGCCAGAGACTCCAAAGGAACCAGAACAATTTCCTGGGCCTTTAAGGCCACCATGATACCAAATTCCCCTTCTGCGGCGGCCTCCACGGCCCGGGTTCCCAGCCGGGTGCCAAGAACACGGTCGAAAGCCAGAGGGGTGCCCCCCCGTTGGGTGTGTCCCAAAACTGTGCAACGTACTTCGAGGTTGATTCGGTCGCTCAATTGATTCGCAATATAATTACCGACCCCGCCTAATTGGACAACTCCTTGCAAACGTGTGGAAGCCGCCTCACTGGTAATGGCTTCTTTACCAACCTCTTTGGCACCTTCTGCCACCACAATCAGGCTGAAAGGACTTCCACCTTCTTTCCTCAGGTGAATTTTTTCCAGGACTTTTTCCAGATCATAGGGGATTTCCGGAATAAGAATGACATGGGCCCCCCCGGAAATTCCGGCTTCCAGTCCAATCCATCCGGCCTCCCGGCCCATAACCTCCAGAATCATGATTCGATGGTGGCTCTCTCCGGTAGTTTGCAATCGGTCCAAGGCATCACAGGCCACCTGCACAGCGGTTTGATAACCGAAGGTATAGTCTGTTCCAACCAGATCATTATCGATAGTCTTGGGAATACCAATCATCGGTAAACCTTTTTGAAAAAATCTGTACCCTATTTGCAGGGTTCCATCCCCCCCCACCACAAACAGGCAGTCCAACTCGAGACGTTTGAAGTTTTCAATGGATTGTTGGGAGTAATCTTTTGTAGTCAGACTACCTTCCTTATCAAATTCGCGGTATTCGAAAGGATCTCCTTTATTAGTGGTTCCGAGAATGGTTCCTCCCAAAGGAAGGATATCTTTAGTATCGGCTATAGTGAGCTTTCTGTGTCGGTCAAATATCAGGCCTTCAAATCCTTCTTCGATCCCTATAACTTCGGCCTCATACTTTATAATCGCTGACCGGGTGACCGCTCGGATCACGGCATTGAGGCCGGAGCAATCTCCCCCTCCGGTCAGAATTCCAATACGTTTAAGACTCATGGGAAACGGGCACCTGTACTGGTTCTGCGATCAGGTCATAATCCGCAACTTGTATGATTTGTGCGGAAATGATCTGGCCTGGCTCGGCCTCACACTTTTCAAGGAGGACTTGACCATCTATATCTGGTGCCTGGGAGGTGAGTCTTCCGGTCATCAAATAGTTTTCCTGCGGGTCAAAACCTTCCACCAAAACCGGTTCCACCTTACCCAGACGTTCCCGGTTTTTTCGAATAGCAATTTCTTTTTGAAACTCCATCAGTATATTTTTTCTTTCTTCTTTCACTTCCTGAGGGACCCGGTCGGGGTAATCATATGCAGTCGTACCCTCTTCATCTGAATAAGTAAAAATCCCAACATGGTCGAATTCCATTTCACAGAGAAAACGTACCGTGTGTTGAAAATGAACATCGGTCTCTCCCGGAAATCCCGTTATAAAAGTGGTTCGTAGTGCCACATCCGGAATTTTCAGCCGTACCTCATCGAGCATTTTCCGAACACCGCCTTCGGTCTCTTGCCGCTTCATACTCTTGAGCATTTCATCATGCGTATGTTGCAAGGGTACATCAATGTACCGGCAGACCTTAGGCTCTGACGCAATGCACTCAATCATTTCCGAATTCAAAAAAGTTGGATAACAGTATAAGAGCCGTATCCACTCCAATCCCTTGACCTTAACCATCTCTCTAAGCAGTCGGACCAGTCCGTTTTTCATTCCCAGGTCAAAGCCATACATGGTGGTATCCTGCGAGATCAAATTGAATTCTTTTACTCCCTTGCGCGCTAAATGCTCCGCTTCAGCAAGAATAGATTCTGGTGAGCGACTGCGCATCGGCCCACGCATTTTAGGAATGATGCAGAATGCGCAACGGTTGGAGCAACCTTCAGAAATTTTTAGATATGCAGTGTAAAATGCTGTGGTCAACAACCTGTCTGTGTAAGACTCATAATATTCGGCAGGGGTAGCGACATGATTTTTTGATAACGAAGCGGTATCCGCAATGATGTTTTTCAATTGCGGATACTGACCGACTCCCAGCATGTGGTCAATTTCAGGGATTTCATCCAGAAGTTCCTGACTATATCGTTCGGCCAGACAACCAGTGACGATCAGCTGTTTGCATTTCCCATCAGTTTTGTGCTGTGCCATTTCCAGAATTGTGTCGATAGATTCTTTTTTGGCAGATTCAATAAACCCACAAGTGTTGACAATGATCACCTCTGCATCTTCTTCATTCGGGGTGAGGTTAAATCCCGATGAAACCAGATCGCCCAAAACCCTTTCGGAGTCCACAGTATTTTTTGGACACCCCAAACTCACCATGCCAATTTTTTTCATTCTATTTTCCAATTATTAAAGGCTTAATTAAATTCAACTTTTTTTAGCTTCCAGCTTCTTTTCCATGGTGAGGAGTAGCGCATCAAACCCTTTTTTTGCTATGGTTTTATAAAACTTATTGCGCAAATTATTTCTCATGCTGGCTCCATCCAGAACAACATCCACCACTTGCCATTTATCCCCGGTCTTGATCAGGTGGAAATCAATACCCACCTCCCCTTCTCTTTCATGAACTACGGTCAGGGGAACCACAACCTTCTGCTTCTTCTCTTTAGTTTTTCCATACACCATATCCAGTTTTGCAAAAAATTTCGCGGAACTGGGAAACGCGACATAAACAAACAAATCACCAAGCAGGGTCTGAAACTTTTCCCGCTCAGGATCACTGCGCTTTGCCCAATATTTCCCTAAAGTTTTTTTGCTGATCTCGGAAACATTCAATAAGCTCAGGGCCAATTGGGAATGTTTCTCTTTCTCTCCCGATTCTATTTGGCGAATTTCCCCCAAAAGCAATTCTACTGAAGCCTGAGGGTCCTTGTTTTCTGCCCAAAGTAGACTGGGAAGGATTAACGCAACAATAAGAACAGAGCTTAAGATTTTATACATTTTCATCTATTATGATACATTCTAATATTGAAACAAGCCGAGTATACCTAGGCGACAGGCTGTTTATGGAGATATTTTTAATTATAACGCAAACCCACATTTAATTTGAAAATATTGCTATCCCTTTGCTCTACCAATTTATGATCCGATATTCATTACTTAAAGCAAAAATGAGTTACTTTAGAAATTGTAGAAAAATTCGGCTCTGGGTTTTCCTGCTGGCAGTTTTTCCCGCATTATTGAATGGGGAAATCGCTTTCGCCGGGCAAGCCGAGATGGACAAACACTATAAACAAGCAAAATCCATTATAGAGTTCAAAGCCATTGCGGAGAAAATCAAAAAAATAATTGAAAAAGAACCCAATCGGCCAGAATGGGAGTGGCGGTTGGCCCGTTCCCATTACTCAATCGCTAAAAAAACTGAGGACGAAGAGGCTAAAAACAATCATTTCGACCGGTGTATTGCACACAGTAGTCGGGCACTGGAAATCAAACCCGACTCCGCTATAAGTTTTTTTTATCGTGGGTTATGCCGAGGGAAGCAGGGAGAGATGAAAGGCATTTGGTCCAGTTTTGGAATCATCGGGCCTTTTGAAGACGACATGAAAAAGGCCTTGGACCTCGATCCCGTTATAGAGAATGGCGGTCCGCATCGTGCTTTGGGCAAATTGTATCTGGAACTGCCTTTTTTTCTGGGTGGTAATACTGATCAGTCGGTTTATCATCTTGAGGAAGCTGTTCGCCTGGGTCCCGATTTTGCTGAAAACCATCTAGGGTTGGCGCAGGCCTATTACGCTCAAAATAATCTCACCTTAGCCCGGAAAACACTTCTTACTTTAATGCGTCTGACTGATAATATTGCGGGTAATGAGGATCTTTTGGATATTAGAGAAAAAGGCA
>JABIXH010000013.1 GCA_018664975.1 Nitrospina sp.
ACATTATACATTGTGGAAGATAATACCCTCCGTTTTCAAATCGTTCAAAACGATAGCTTGAAAATCAGAATGGGAGGTAAAACCGGAGAAACGATTCCATTTCCACCGGTGGAATTAAAAGAATCCAATGTTTCTGCTTTCGTGGCTCTGAAGGGTGTTTCCGTAAATATCCCTGATGTCTATGACACCGACCTGTTTGATTTCACGGGTCCAAAGAAATTTGATCAATCCACCGGATATCGCTCCAAGTCCATGCTGGTAGTACCCATGCGTAACCATGACAATGATGTAATTGGTGTTTTACAACTTTTGAATGCCACTAATCCAGCCAACAACGAAGTCATTGCATTTTCTCAGGATTATGAAAACCTCTCGGAATCACTTGCATCGCAGGCGGCAGTATCCATTACCAACGCCAACTTGATTTCCAATATGACCGAATTATTTGAGGCGTTTGTAAAGGTTATGGCTACCGCCATCGACGAAAAGTCTCCAGTTACTGGGGGGCACATTCGTAGGGTTGCAGACCTTACCCTGACAATGGCCGAGGTGATCCATGAAATAAAAGAGGGGATTTTTAAGGATAAAACATTCACACCGGATCAGATGTATGAGTTAAGAATAGCCGCTTATATGCACGATATTGGCAAAGTTACCTCCCCTGTAGAAATTGTTGAAAAGGCCAAAAAACTGCAAACAATTTTTGATCGCATACATTATGTTCGCTTAAGAATGGCTTATATCAGCCAGAAGGTCCAGTTGGAAGGACAGGAAGCCAAAATAAAACTTTTACAAAATGGTTCAGATCCTGAGCAATTAAAGGCTCTTGAAAAAACAACGCAAGACAAGTTGGAAGAGTTAACAGAAATACGGGAATTCATTAATAAATGCAATGAGCCAGGAGAATTTCTTGAGGACGAAACCCTTGATCGGTTAAAAGAATTATCTCAAAAGACTTATATTGATGATGCCGGAGAGCAGCAACCCCTCATCACAGAAGATGAGTTAGTAAACCTGTCCATCCGACGCGGAAGCATAACAGAAAAGGAAAGAGGAAAAATGCAGGACCATGCGGCGGTAACACTGAGGATGTTAAAACAAATCCCATTTACTAAAAAGCTGAAGAATATTCCCGATTTTGCCGGAGCTCACCACGAATTCATCAATGGAAAAGGTTACCCTCTAGGCCTGAAAGGGGACGAAATACCTTTTGAAGGAAAATTGATGGCCGTTACAGATATTGCCGAAGCCCTGACTGCGTCAGACAGGCCTTACAAAAAAGCAATGCCTTTGGAAACCGTCTATCGAATTCTTCGATCTATGGCTGAAAAAGAAGAACTCGATCAAAGTCTGGTTGAGTTATTCATCGAAAAAGACGTATACAAGCTTTATCAGGAAAAACATGAAAACGTTTCTTCTGATAAATAAACTCACAACATCTCATCCAACCTGAACAATCCCCCACCCATTATCAAATCCAAAAGAACTTGAATACAGGCTATTTTAAATTCGTCTACTTGCTTTTTGGTTTATAAGGTCCAGTACGCAAATAGTTATCATTCATTTTCATATGCACATCAATCTGGGGAGCATCTTGTTCTTTACCTTCTGGATGACCATCATCGAATTTTTTTGATAGAAGATTTTTGGTTTTATCTGATAGGATTAAAGACCTTTGCTTACGGACTCGGGTTTTCTTTTTCCCAAATGATTTTTGATATTTTTTTTTGTCCTCATGGGACATATTAAGAACCATATTCCCTCACTAATTTTTCAAAAATTAGAATCAGTAGAACGTTTAACGATAAACAGAATACGCCAATTTCAACCGATTTAATAATTAATTTTATGCCCATAGAAAGAATTAAAGAAGCTATCAGAGATACAGGGACTCAGGATGACTCTTTGCGTTCACTCATTTCTGAATTAGACCATTTTGAAATAGCCCGACGTTTTCATGAATTGAACGTAGAACAGAAAGTCAAGGTTTTCCATCTTCTTGAAAACGATGAGAAAAGACAAGAGCTTCTTTATGAAACAGATATGGATAGCCGCCTAGAAATTCAGGAAAACCTGGATCGAGATTATCTAGCCGCCCTTCTTGATGAAATGCCGGAAGATGAAGCCACCGACATCATTCAAGAACTTCCTGATGAGGCTCAGGAAGAACTCCTGAGCAAAATGGAAAGTCAGGATGCGGACATTATCAAGGACCTGATTCGTTATGAAGAAGAAACCGCTGGCGGCCTGATGACGCCGCACTTCAACAAAATCCTTTCAAATAATAAGGCGGGGGATATCTTCACAAGTGTAAGAAGAGACCCTAATAAAGAGATCACCTCTTATTTCTATGTGGTAGACGATAATGACAAATTAGTTGGCTATTTTAAGTTAAGGGACTTGATGAATATTCAAACTTCAGCCCTTGCAACTGAATTTATCCGCCCTTCCACTCCCAAGGTATGCCTGAGCGACCCCTGCGAAAAGGTAGCTAATATTATGGGACAGGAACACCTGAGTAGTTTACCCGTTGTCGATGATAAAAATGTAATCCAGGGAGTTATTACCTTTGATGATGTGCTTCGGACCATGCAGGACAGCGCAAGTGAAGACATTTATACAATGGTTGGAACTGCCACGGTGGACCCTTTTGCAAAAAAGATAAGCAACAAAATTCTCGCACGGGCACCCTGGTTATTCACCACCTTCATCGGAGGATTGGTCAGCGCCTGGATTTTGGGGCATTTCCAAACGACACTTGCAGATTATGCCGCTGTTATATTTTTTATTCCGTTTGTAATCGGCTTGGCAGGAAATGTGGGGATTCAAGGGGCCACTGTTATTGTTAGAGGGTTGGCGACCGGCGATATTCAAAAAGACAACCTAGCCAAGGTAGTAAAAAGTGAGATTTCAGTGGGAATTTTAAATGGCGTGATTTTTGGATTAATGTGTGGAGGTCTGGTTTACTTGACTTCCGAATCTCTACTGCATACCAACCCTGTTCTGGGTTTGGCTGTTGGGACAGGAATTTTTCTGGCTGTATCCATAGCATCCCTGATGGGTTCGCTAACTCCAATTTTATTTATCAATATGGATATTGATCCTGCTATCAGTGCCGGTCCAATTATTACAGTTATCAACGATATTCTCGGGCTGGCTATTTATCTAGCAACAGCCGCCTACTATTTTTCGAACCTATAATCAGTTTATTTCTCCTCCTTCAATTCCACTTCTATCAAAGCAGTATCCACTTCAACATAATCTCCTTCCATCACATAAAATTCTTTAACCCGCCCTTCCACTTCTGACAATAAGGTAAAATATCCCTCAGAAATAATTTCAGCAACAGGCGTCCCTGGAACCACTTTATCACCTTGATTGACAAGATACTTATCAACCTTGCCTGATGTCATGGTGTTATACATAGCAGCCATGACAATATAATCCTCCATAAGGACATCCTCTCTTACCAGATATATATAAAAAATTTATTCCGGGAATATTAATAGTATAATTAAAGGAACCCTTAACCCCACTTTTACCATGAAACTAAAAACCGGTGATGTTCTTTATGAACCACTATCCAGAAATACTGGAGAGATAACATCCATCATTGAGCACCCTGTTGGAAAAGTAGTTAAAGTGCGTTGGCGACTGGATGGTCAACTTCCCCATGATACCGAATTGTTTTACAAAAAAGTCCAAAAATGCGTTCGGGAGGGCTACTATCAACACACTCCAAAAGATTCCGTTTAACAGCTTTTAATGCTTGTAAACAGTGTGTGAAGGACGACCTGCAAGAATATTCTCCTTACCCCAATTCACCACACCTTTAAATTTATCAGATTGTATAAATTCATTGTAGGCGTCCTCAGAATTCCATTCTGAAACGATCAAGTATGACTGGGCATCACTAACATCTTTATACAAGGAAGATTTGGAATGCCCCTCCATTTCATTCATCACCTTTATTACTGCGACAAAAGCATCCTCAAAAATCTTTTCTTTACCAGGAATCATTTTATAGTTCATTCCTATTGTGACCATTTCTTTCTCCTATATTAAACAACTAATAATTGTTAAATCTATCAGGCTACGAATTCCAATTGATCTAGTGTAGTTTCCTGTTTCAATTTAATTGATTCTAAGCCAAACATACTTTTTATAAATGCAAGATTCTCTTTTTTATGCCCCAAATAATTAGATAGTCTTTTTGAAGGCACCCGTAAAGTAACAGATGACGGCATCTGTTTTACCGTCTGAAGCAGTTTTATCATTCGGTCTCGAGCAATCCGGCTATCAATCAGGTAGCGGAACGAAGGATGCATGGGTCCATCCACATAATTCTCCAGCAAGGACGGGTCAGGATGCAAACCAACCCGAATCACCGGGATATCAGCCTTTTCAAAACGGACAACAGCTTCTTTAACAACTTCAATCATTTTTTCCAAACTCCAGGGTATAAATGTACCCTGCTGATACATACCATATAGACCTGTATTTTTAATGACCAGAGTGGGATAAATCCTGACAAAATCAGGACGGAAATTTATAACATCGTTTACCGATTTTTTAAAAATTCTTTCACTATCCCCAGGAAGTCCCGGCATTAATTGTAACCCTAAACGAAATCCCTTTTTCCTGATATTGGAGACTGCGGACTGTACCACCTCAAAAGAGCATTCCCGACCCACTTGTCTGAGAACCTCATCATCCGTGGATTGAATTCCCAACTCGACCGTTTCAACTGAATATTTACTTAACAGGGAGAGTCGGGCTTCATCAATAAACAAAGCGTGAGTTGAAACCCTGATGGATTGAATTTGTTTTGATAAAATCCAGGGTTGGACTGAGGAAAGTAAATATTCCTGACGTTCTGAAGGGATACCTGTAAAGCTTCCTCCAAAGAAGGCTAATTCCCTTTTATCCGGAAGGAAATTGTGATCTAAACCTTCTAAATAAGTTCGCAAACTTTCTCGAATCATATCCCTGTCAGCCTTATTATTCGATCCCGTAATATTAGACTGATTGCAAAAGGAGCATCGGTATGGACACCCCTCATGAGATACGAAAACAGGAACGATTAAATACTTTTTCTTCTTCACAAATTTTTTTTCAAGTAATGGATAAGAGGGTTAACTTAAAACAAGCTGGACAGGTAATTTAAAAACTGGTTAAAAGATCGCCAAATCCCTATCAAGACAAGAACTAAAAAAAAGCATCCCAAAGCCACGCTAAAACCTAATATGATTTTTGAACCAATAGTTTCAGGTTCAAAACGCGGGGGCTCCCTGTCTTCAGGAATAGGATCCCTTTCATAAGGAAGTCGTTTATTAACCATTTTGAGGGTGTTTCAAGTTCACAGGCGACGATACATTTTTTCAAACTCAAATTTAAAAGCCGCCATGGAAGAATTCATTTCATCCAACCTTTTAATAAGCACTTTAATAAGGTGGTCTTTAAATTTATTTAAGATCGAAGGGTCCAGAGTTTTTAACAAATGACCATCCATTTTCAGAGCAATCACCTTATTTTTGGCAATTACATTAGTGGACCTGGTTTTTCCGGTAATTAGTGGGACTTCGCCAAACATGGCTCCAGCCTTCAATGAATTGAGCTCTGCATCCGGCACTTCATCCTTGGTGATAGCCAAAGTTCCCTTTAACAAGATAAAAATAGTAGAATCTTTTTCTCCTTGGCGAATTAAAAAATCCCCTTTTTTATACTCGATAATATGACTATCCAAATTCGCAACAGTCTTCATTTCCTTCAATGAAAACGGTTTGAAAAAAGATATTTCTTTCATCAGTTTTACTATTTCCTGGTCTCGCATCGCTATTTCTTTATATTATTAGTCAAGTTTAATGGAATTCCATTGGATTATTAAATACCCCGGTTTCATTTTTCACAGCACTCAAAGTACCCATCCTCAGTCCACTGGATAGTAATATAATCAGGGAAAACTGTATCCTTGTCAAAATTGGCTAATTCTATCTGATCACAGGTTAGGTTGACAACACCTTTTAAGTTTGCCCCGTGTAAATAGGAGTCCATAAGTTCAGCACCTTCCAGATTGGCATCTGCAAGGTTAGCTTCGCTCAAAACGGCCTGGGTCAAATCGGCATCGACCAAAGTGGCTTTGCGGAGATCCGCTTTTATTAGATAAGCGGCGGATAAATCTGCCTGGGTCAAATCCGCATTGTC
>JABIXH010000124.1 GCA_018664975.1 Nitrospina sp.
AAGTTTTGCAGGGTAAAGTCTGCTATCAGTCACAAATTAAACCCTCTAAAGGGGAGATCCGGTTATTCAATAAGTTTTTCTGTACCGGTTCTTATCGGAAGGAGCAGGGAAATCCTTAAGTCCCAATGAAACAATGGTTATCGCGTGAAATGGATGGGTAAAAGGTTCCCGGACGGACACCTGAGGTTGGTTTTAACAGGGGGTTTTCCCTGAAAATCAGCACGGATAAGGCAGGGCTCGCCAATTACTTCATGGGTAAATCATGAGTCATCCGGTAGTGCATATCAATCTTATATTCGGTTATTGTTTTGCCTGTTTCCGCATCGCGTATTTCTACATATTCATCAGGGGACTTGCAAAGAGCCAGCCAGTAACCAATTTCTTCTTTCTCATAGGACATAACACGTTCCCACTTCTTGGTGACGTAAACATATTTTCCGCCCTCTTCCGTTCTATCAATGATACCCGGTTTGAGCCGGATAATGTCTGTTGTTCTGCAAGCGAGTTCAGGCTCTTTGGGTTCTTCCGAAAGTTTGCTAATTTCAAAATAAAAAAGACCCAACGCCAACGCAATGCCCATCGTTACCATGAGCGTTTTGGGAGATTGGAACATTAGTCGATTTCTTTGATGGTCATGAGCACCCTCGTCATCATACCTGACGACCTTTCCAGTTTAATCCATTATATCAGCATGGTGCTCATCATCCCCGCACTTCCGCAGAATCAAATAATTAAATAGCCCAATATGGGAAGAGGAAAAAGAAGCCGCTTATAATCGTGTAGAATGCTTTAGTCGGGTGACGACTGTAAACACAAAGCTTTACTGCTACATATTATGACCTCTCTATTTAAAATGCTAAAAAAGAAGAAAGAAATTTTTCTGGCCTTGACGACTACTTTTCTGGCGCTTCTACTGGGTCTTATCCTGATTGAAGGTTATTATTGGAAGTCCGGTTACACCTCTCTGGTATGTGAAGTATGCCGATTCCATCCGCAACTCGGTTGGGATAACATACCCGGCAAAACCGTCTCAAACGGAAAAGTCACTTACACCACTAATTCTAAAGGAATGCGCTCCACGGAGGTGGATTCTTCAAAGGGACATATTTTATTGGTGGGAGACTCTGTCACTTTTGGGTTGGGTGTCAACAATGATGAAACCGTCTACCATTATCTCGAGAAAGAAGAAAAGATTTCTTCTTTAGGATATCAAGTTTTAAATTTGGGGGTTACCGGGTATGGAATAGGCCAATATTATTTGAACCTGAAAAGACATATCGACAATTTGAATCCCAAATTTATCGTGCCGATTCTATACACCACAAACGATCGAGACGATACCCGAAAAGATGCCCGATATGGCAGAATCAGCAAGCCTTTGTTCTTCTACCAAAATGGCAACCTCAAAAATTTAAATCCGAAAATATCCCGATTTTCCTGCATCAACCTCTATACCCGTTTGCGATTCACAAAATACCTGATTCCACTCCTATTTGATAACTGCAAATCAAGGGTCCTGGAACAGGGTAAGGCAAGCCCAACCATTGCGAAGTTAATCGAAGAAATAAGAATTTTGGGGATACAGAGAAACATCCCCACATTAATAGTATTATCACCCGCGCTCACAACCGTTGAGGCGGTTGCCTGTAAACAACCCCGATCCTCAGATTCCTGCGCCGACTTCGACACCGATTTGGAAGCTTTCTATAAATATTTTCAAGAAATGATGGAATTCTATAAATTCCCTTACCTTGATTTTTTACAACACTTGGTGGATTATGGCGCAGAAGGTGAAATAAGATCTCTATACGGGAACAATGGGAAAGACATCCATCATTATTCCCCTCAAGGCAACTATATTCTTGCCCAAGCTATTGCCGAGCGTTTTGCAACTGACTTTGACATGAATGACCCGGAACCCTTTCATGTTAATTAAGAAATATGACTTGGGGATGGGAAATCCCGGTAAACCCTAAACTGATTTGCCATTCATCAGGGTTGGCTCTGTTACCGGCAGAAAATCAGAGGCGGAAATAAAAACGAGGATATTCTGGTTCCGTTACTTTGAGAAAACGGGTCACACGCCTGCCGTTAATCCTTTTGCCCGTAATACCTACTTCCCAAAAACATTTTTTAACAGGTCTGTGACTCTTGCCTTAGGATCGGTTCTGATATTTTTTTCTTCTTCTCCCAGCATTAAAAACAGGCCGGAAATCGCTTTGTCAGTCACATAATTGTCCAAATCCAGCGACTCCGCCGATGCAAACGGAATGGAGGAAAATTTCCCCATCATCTCCTTATACGCTGAGGTTACCCCCACCTTATTAACCATTTCGCTGACAGTTGGCTTAAAAGCTCCAAAAATATCATCAAAGGTTTTTGTTTTTAAGTAATCGGTGGCCGCAGTATCCCCACCTTCCAATATTTTTTTTGCATCATCAAAAGTCATTTGCTTTATGGAACTTAATAAAAATTCTTTTGCTTTCGGTGATGCCGCTTCCGCCGCTCGATTCATGCTTAAGACAAAATCATCCACTGGTTTTTGCAAACCAATCTTTCCCAGCATGTCCGCCACATTTTGAATCTTTTCGGGCATGGGTATTTTAATTTTTGGATTCCCAACATAGCCATCAAGCCTGGAGGTGAAATCAATGGATTTCCCAACACCTATTTCCAGCGCTTCTTTCAGCCCTGAGATAATCGAGTCCTCAGAAAGACTCGTCCCCATTTCGCTCAGGGGCTTATCCTGAGACAAAGAATCCATACCTTTTTTCATCAAATTATCAAAGAATTGAGCGTTCCCTGTGCCTGGATTAAAAATAAAAATTAATAATGCAAAAATTGAAATAAATTTATATCTCATGCAACTTACCTCCCATTGCCATATACCCTATTGAATAACTATCCACACCATGTTTTCTTCCCGTCATTATTTTTCTTGATGCTCACCCATCCACTCTTCTGCCAACTTCAAAGCTTCTTTAATTTCTTCTTCAGACAGGTACTCCTCTACTTTCTCGTTATCTCTGTTTGCGTAACCATTTTCAGCGGCAAGGTGAAACCACATTTTCGCCTGAATATAATCTTTTTCTACCCCTTCCCCGTTAAC
>JABIXH010000125.1 GCA_018664975.1 Nitrospina sp.
TCCCTGCTTATAATCCTGATGAAAATCTTCATAATAATCAATAAAAGAATGTAGGGCATCAATACTACCATTCACGGCAATATTATTACTCATATCAAAAATAAAAATAACCTGGTCAATCGAATTCATCAATGAAGACAGGTGGTTAACTCCGCCTGCCGGGGTATCCAGCACCACATAGTGGAAACGTTCTGTCAGCTCATTGACAAACTCCAGAAAAAGAAGGAGAAATTCCGGCTCATTAATGCGTTTACGGTGGCTTCTTTTACCAAGAATAGGAACCTCTCCGCCCAGCAGGGAAAATTTAAACTCTTCAATATAATTGATATATTCATCAGCTGTTGGTCTGGAGTTGGCTTCATGCTTCTTGAGAATTTGTTTGACCTGGCCCATATCTATTTTTTTCAATACCGGTCTGAGTGATCTTATCTGGCCTACTGAGTAAATCTGGTTTCTCTCCAGAAAAAATTCATGTAAAAAATTTCCAAAAGGAAAATCTGAAAAATGGAATAATTCTATGTTCAGGTTTTTGTATAGAGCCAAACCTTTTTCAAGTTGCGGGTGATCTCTTTTAATTTCCTTATTCAAATAAGCATTAAAAATGGTGAGAATTCGGTAAATAGATTGTAAAAAATCAACCTGGTAAGTTTTATTGGCCAAGGTCTCAAACAAGTCGTAAAACGTTTTTCTTGGGTGACTTTCCAGAATGCTGGAAATGGTGGGAAGCCTGAGGTCAAGATCAAACAGGCAAACACTATCGTGAGTCAGGGATTTACCCAACGATCGCGTCAAGGCCGCGGCCGTGTTAATGGACAAGGTCGTTTTACCGATTCCCCCTTTGGGTCCAATAATTGAAATAATCGGCATTTAACTTTTCCTCTTTTTCTCGTTTGATCCGGCGATTACCACGGTGATCTCGCCCTTCCACGTTCGTGATTGATCTGCAAGCTCTTTCAAGTTTCCCCGAACCACTTCCTCGTATAATTTAGTCAGCTCGCGTGCAATGACCACCTTACGATCTCCAAAAAATCGGTAAAGGTCCTGCAAGGTTTTTTGAATGCGGTTGGGTGATTCAAATATAACTACGGTACGTTTTTCAATAGCCAGATTTTCCAATGTCGTTGTACGGCCCTTTTTACGCGGGAGAAATCCTTCAAAAATAAAACGGTCCATGGGTAAACCCGAAACGGTTAACGCCGCAAGCAAGGCAGAAGGACCCGGTATGGAAAAAATGGGGCAACCCTCTTCGATCGCCATGTTCACCAAATGATAGTGTGGGTCAGAAATTCCTGGTGTTCCTGCATCTGAGACAAGGGCAAGGTCATTACCTTTTTTGAGACGCTCAATAAATTCTTTGCCTTTTTTTATTTTGTTATAACTGTTGTAACTGGAAAGGGACGTTTTGATTTGATATCTATTCAGTAATATCTTTGTCCGTCGGGTATCTTCAGCGGCAATCAAGGAAACTGCATTTAAAATTTCAATGGATCGCTGGGTCACATCCCCCAGGTTACCAATTGGGGTGCTCACTACAAATAAACTACCCGTTTCTTCCGAGCTTGGTTGCGCAACAGCCATATTAATTTTGTATTTTAGTATCCAACTATGAAAAACTCAACTTTTCGTTTTGTTCAGAAATACCCGTTTTCCATTATCCATTCTTGGACTGGTTGGAACTTTTCTTTTCTTTTTCTTTTTCCTCGGCTTTAACCAGCGGTATGATTTTATTTTCTTTTCCTGTCATGTCACAGGATCCATCCAATATTCCTCCCAGCTCAATGTACAAAGCTGGAGACTTAACATTGCCTACCACCCGGCTGCTGGAATGGATTTCAACCTTTTTGGTTGCTACGATGGTTCCTTCCACGCGCCCCATGCAAATGACGGTTCCAGCATAAACATCAGCTACAACATGCCCTGTCTCGCCAACGATCAGGGTATCATCTGTGTTGACTTGACCTTCAAACTTTCCATCAACGCGAACCGTGCCCTCAAAAGTCAACGATCCATTGAAGACCGTGTCTTCGCCCATATAGGCTTTAATTTGCTTATCTTCCTTTTTCATTTTATTTTCCTCTCCCCACATAAGATATCTCTGTTTAACGTTTATTCTGGCCGATCAAACTCTGGATTCTGTCCAGGTCATCATCGGTATAATAAGTCACCACCAGTTTGCCGCCCTTTTTTTTCGGATTAATGTCAACCTTTGTGCCCAACCTGCTCTCTAATTGTTTTTCCAGGTCTTTGATGAAAATATTCTTTTTAGAAACAAGGGATACTGGTTTTTTAAGATCCGGTTGCTTTAAACTGTTTACCCGGCTTTCAGTTTGCCTAACCGTAAGATCCTGTTTAATTATTTCTTTGCGTAATTTTTCAACCTGTCCGGCATTTTCCAGCCCCAACAAGGCCCGAGCATGACCCATGGAAAGTTTTCCGGAAATTAAATCTTCCTTTATGTTGCGAGAAAGTTTGAGCAACCTTAGGGTATTCGCCACAGCGGTTCGGCTTTTGCCTACCTTTTTAGCAATCATTTCCTGTGTCAAAGCAAACTCATCAGATAGGCGCGAATATGCTTCCGCCTCTTCTATCGGATTTAGATCCTGACGATGGATATTTTCAATGATCGCCAGTTCCAAAGTCTGAGCATCGCTTACTTCCCGAATTACCGCTGGGATTTTTTTCAATCCCACTTTTTTTGAAGCGCGCCACCGCCTTTCACCCACCACCAGCTCATAGCCAGATTCCACTTTTTGAACCACGACCGGTTGCAGAACACCGTTCTCACGAATAGATGTTACCAGTTCTTCCAGTTTTTCATCGTCAAAATACTTCCTCGGTTGAAAACGGTTGGGTGTAATTTCATCGACCAGTAGTTCCGTATTTTTTATCGGTCCATTTTCATGAGACTCGGGAACCCCAATTTCAAAGTCCGGAATTAATGCATTGATACCTTTGCCTAATGCTTTTCGATTCATGCCGCCGAGCCCTTAAGTGAAGGATTGACCCGTTCATCCAATTTGGATCGGGAAATAATTTCTTTGGCCAGCTCTACATAAGAATCTGCACCTCGCGATCGACCCGCATAGAGCATAATAGGTTTTCCATGACTGGGTGCTTCACTCAATCGCACGTTTCTAGGGATGATCGTTGTTAGAAGAAAATCACTGAAATATTTGTGGACCTGGTCCTTTACCTGCGCGGCCAAGAGTGTTCTGCTATCAAACATTGTCAACAAAATGCCTTCCACCAATAATTCGGGATTGATTGATTTTTTTACCAACTTTAGAGTTTTGAGCAAATGGCTCAAACCCTGAAGGGCATAGTATTCACATTGCATGGGAATCAAAACTGAAGTGGAAACCGCCAGGGCATTTAGAGTTAAGAGACCTAGTGAAGGCGGGCAATCGATGACTACAAACTCGTAGTTTTGCCGCACTCCATTGAGGGCATTTTTTAAAATTTTTTCTCTGGATTCCTTGTTGACCAGTTCGATTTCCGCGCCAGTAAGGTCAACTCGCGATGGGATGATTTTCAATGTTTCTATTTCAGTCGAACATATAACCTCGTTCTGACTTGCATCACCCAGCAAAAGTTCATAAATTCCCTTAGATTCTGGGTCAATTCCCAAACCACTCGAAGCGTTGGCCTGGGGATCCATATCAATCAATAGTACTTTTTTGCCCGAAAGGGCTATTGAGGCCGCGAGATTTATAGCTGTGGTAGTTTTTCCCACCCCGCCTTTTTGATTTGCAACACTTATTATCTTGCCCATGCAACCTCTCTATGTAGCAACCACACTAAAACTAACATAGAATCAAACTTCAGCCAATACATAAATTTTAAATGCACAATGTTTCACGTGAAACACCCACTCCCGTGGGAGGGAATGTAGCAAAGACTTTCTGAGCCAAGACAACTCTTTGCCAGCCTAATAAACTATTGCAAATTACCTGCGGAGGTTCTCCGCTTGTTTCACGTGAAACATTTGCTAAACACTAATAGGCTGGAAACCACATCATGATAACTACTTATGGAGACTTCCTTATCCAATAAAAACATGAGGTTGGATTCAGATTGATCCTGTTTTTCCTCTGGACTCTTTTTCAGAATTATCTTCCCGTCTGGGACCAAAAACCTTTCGCCCAATGACAGGCAAGCCTGTGACGATGACACAGCGCGAAAAACTATCGCTTCAAATGTTCCGGTCCTGGTTACAGAAATTTCCTCAACCCGAGCGTTTATCACTTCCACCTTTTCCATTTCAAGGTCTCGGATCACTGCTTCCAAAAAACTGCATCGCTTGCGTTGGCTTTCGACCAAAACCAAATTTATTTGCGGAAAAATAATTTTTAAGGGTATTCCAGGAAAACCTGCCCCGCTACCAATATCCATCATTCGACAATCCTGCTCAAGAACCCTGGAATATTGCAGGGAATCAAATACATGTCTATAAAGAATATCTTCGGCAGTTTTCTCAGACGTAAGGTTTATTTTGCGGTTCCATTTAACCAGAAGTTGCAAATATTGTTCAAGGCGGGAAACAACGAGAGGCGTTTGGGTCTGAAGACCCAACTTTGGATCTTTAAATATACTTATAATTTTCCCTTGCATAGGGGCAGGTCAGGAAGTAAGAGTTTTCCTAAACTCGTGGGTAAGAGCAGGAATTACTTTAAGAACATCGCCGATAATACCATAATCGGCAACTGAAAAAATGGGAGCATTAGGATCTGTATTTATAGCTACAATACAGCGCGAAGAAGCCATTCCCGCTAAGTGTTGCACCGAACCGGAAATTCCACAGGCAAAGTAGAGATCGGGCGAAACGGTCCTGCCGGTTTGACCCACCTGATTAGAATATTCTCTCCAGCCATTATCCACTACCGGTCGACTAGCACCAACAGCCCCTCCGAGAACCTCAGCCAGTTCCTCCAACAACTTAAAGTTTTCCGGTCCTTGCATCCCTAATCCACCAGATATCACTATCCGAGCCTCAGTGATATCCAATTGAGTTCCCACATTTTTAACCAGTTCCTGGGCAAACATCGAAAAATCGGGTAACAGGATATCGGTACGAAAAATTTCACCCACCCTTTTCACAGAAGGTTCCGAACCACGAAAAATATTTGGGCGCAAAGTAAGTATATGGGGTTTCTTACCTTTAAACCTGACTGTGGCCAGGGCCTTCCCGGAAGACACAGGACGGACAGCCTCGACTTCGTTGCCACTCAAAAAGGAGACTGCAATGCAGTCGGTAGCTACCCCGACCCCCAATCGAGCAGAAAGTACGGCAGACAATTCTTTACCGTTAATAGTCGCAGGGAGAAGCAAAAGGTCTAAAGGAGTTTTTTCAAACTCTTGCACTAAAGCATTCCCATAATTTTCATGGATATAATTTTTCAAGTCAGGGTGGTCAAGGAACCGAACTTCGTCCGCACCCTTTTGGATAAAAAAATCAGCCGCACCCTCTTCCTTGAGGCCTAAACAAAAAACAATGACCTTACCAGAAGTCAGATCGGCAAGTTTTCGAGCGGCATTGATCACCTCAAAGGAAACAGGCTTAATATCTTCCCCGTCATGCTCAACAACAACGCCAATAATAGGGTTTGCCGTCACAAGATACTCCAATAAGCAAAAGACAACTTAAATTCAGATAACTACCCCAAAAAATAAAGGGACACCTAAAGGTCAAACAAATCCAACAACATTTAATAGCCCATTAGGGCTATATAATAATGTGGTGAATGAATGCGCAGAAACGTCAATACTTACCGGGGGGCCGAAACAGGGGGAGGTCCAAAATCCACTCAATCTCCCAAATTTCACCAACGGTTCCTAGTCCCAGAAGAAAAACATACAAAACCAGGAGGCCGATCCCAATTTGACCTTTATATTTTTGCGCAAGAGCTTTTAGACCGTTGGGGTTGGTGGAATCAGAAGTTTCACTCATAAAAGGTATTAGTTTCCATTTAAATTATTTTCTCTTCTTCACGTAACAATCGAACCAGATCGCTACTGATTTCTTCTTCACTACCTTTTAGAATTATTCCCTTTTTTCGTTCCAGAGGCAAGGAAAGATTTGCCTCAACAATTCTATTATCATCCATCGAAAAGAAACCCTCCTCCATGCCAAGGTCGGCGCAGGAAAGAGTCAATATTTCCTTTTTCTTAGCGGCCATTATACCTTTAAGGGAAGGTAAACGGGGTTCATTAAGGCCCTTCTGGCAGGTCAACAGCAAGGGAAGTTTAAGCTCTAGAATTTCAGTACCGCCTTCAACTTGACGGGTAATTTTAGCTTGCTTAAAATCTTTAGAAAATTCAACCCCGGTTACCACGGTTACAAAGGGAAGGTCCAAAAAAGTTGCTAAAACCGGACCTGTTTGAGCCATATCAACATCCACGGCCTGTCTACCGCAAAGAATAAGATCGAATGGAACCTTTTCCAAATAATGCGAAAAAATTCCGGCAAGAGCATAGGAATCCAATCCATCAAACTTAGGATCCATAAAATGAACCGCTTTATCTGCACCCATAGCCAGGGCTTTTTTAATAGAATCTTTAAAGCTCTCCGGCCCCAGGGATAAAAGAGTGATTTCGGTATCAGGCTTTTTTTCCTTAATACGTACAGCCTCTTCTATGGCAAATTCATCATAAGGATTAATAATGCGGGGGCTTCCCGGTGAAACCACCCGGTTACCCTCAACCTGAATCGGCGCGGCTGTATCCAGAACCTGTTTAACACAAACAATAATTTTCATAACCAATAACTAAACTCTAGTTCATATATTAATCACTTATTATCTCAAAGGAAGTTCCTTTACCAAACCAAAATTTAAAAAGAAATAAAAAAGATCATTTGATCTGATTAATTAGCGGAAGGCATCACTCATTTTTTTTAGCCCTGCCTTAAGGTGATCGGTCAAAGCCTGGCTACTGATTTTCATGATTCGAGCGGCAACTTTTTTTTTCAAGTTTCCATAAAATACAAGAGAAACAGCAATCAATTGTTTGTCAGTTAATCCCATATCATCTATATCTAAAGCTTTGTCCTTTAAATAAGAATAATCAACACGTGAATGGTAATCCTGGTACTCAACATTAAAATGCTGGGCATTACGCATTATTTCCACCTCATCAAGAGGAAAAAATCTTAGATGATAGTCATTCTCTGTAGAATGATTAGCATAAGAATCAACTCCATCGTTCGTTTTAAATGTATTAACCATATTTATAATTCTCCAAGTACTTTTTAAATTCAGGACCATCATAAAAAATAAAATAAGAAAACCAGGGGGGTGGGTTAGGCTCGCCCAAATCTGAAAGAAGGCTTCGCGGCAAAAAATCATGCAGGCCGGTAACTGGAACGCCATTAATAAAAATACTGTCACGGGAAAACATAGCCTTCCAATATTCACGCCCAACTCTGAAATGAAACCATAAAGCCTTTAAAGAAGGCCTTTCTCGATATAAATAATTGCCACAATAAAAACAATGCCAACCAACATCCGTTTCATATAATCCTTTTCTACCACAACCCCTTTGAAGTGCCTCTCCGGTTTCCAGCACAAAAGAAACAGGAGAACAAACTCTAAAATTCCCTTTCATAGGGGACTTGGTAGATTCATAGGCACGAGAGATACGTATTTTTTTCAAGTTTGCCCCCCCTCCATTAATCTAATAATTTAAATATTGAAAATTTTTCGCTAACTGCAAAAAGTGAATGAAAAATTAACTACAGCCAAATCCAATATTAAGATAATATATTTTATTATCTATTTTCAGATATTATCCGTTTTTGGAATTTATTTTTAGGATAACAACTGTTATAATTTTGAATATAAATACATAATTTTTTGAGTTTATCCGGAAAAATTTACCAGCAAAAATTAGAATTTCATCGGAAAACTATTTTATAGATGAAAATAAATACTAAAAAATATTCCTGTAACTGATTGATTTTAAAATATTAAAAATAAGTAACCCTATTCCTCCTTTCCAAAACACGATATCAAAATGATATAATTAATAAATAGGAAAGATGTAAAAACCAATGAGGCCTCATAAAAACTAACTTGGTTTAACCAAAAATTTAATCTAAATAAGGTAGATTTCGGAATAAGGACTTTATTCCTAATTCGGATTATTAATATGGGACATTTGTCCATTTTTGTCAAGTAATTTTTCACTCCGTTATGCAAAAACCACGGGTTTGGGAAAGAATAGAATCCTTACCAGGAAGCAACAACCTAGCAGAATTTTGTCGAAAGGTTGGCTTGGATTATGAAAAATTCAAGAAGAGCCATAAGCGTAACAACGGACCCCCTGATAGCTTAACCCTGGATAAAATCGCTCGATATTTTAGGTTGGATTTAGGGTGGCTAATCACGGGCCAGACCTCTTCGACACCTCTAAACCAAAGAATCGGGAAAAAGCTGGAAAAATTCAGGAAAAATAACGATTGGTCTCTGGAAGAAATGGGAAGGCGTGTTTGTCTCTTTCCACAAGTATTGCAAAATTATGAAAATGGGAATTGGCCCATCCCTCCTGATCTACTCAATGAGCTGGCAGAAAACCTGCGCATTCCTCCTTATGAGTTTTTAAGGGAGGGAGATAATCTTCCTGTACAAGTGCCTGAACTGAATATATTTCAAACCAAGAATATTGCCAGAGGTCCAACAATAAAAGGAGAGGACTATGTCTCCATACCCCTTACAAATTCATCCATTGCCGCGGGTCAGCCCATAATCCAGGAAAATAACATTGAGGACTATGTCCTGCTTCACATCCGCGCATCGAAAAAAAGAAAAAACCTAGTGGCCAGTCGTGTAGATGGGGATTCCATGGAACCCATGTTACATTCTGGCGATATCGTGGTCATAGACCGAGACGACAAAAAGCTAATTAAAAATCGTATTTATGCAATATATTACGATGAGGGTTTAACAGCAAAGTATGTGGAATGCCAAAAGGATCTATTAATTTTAAGACCCATCAACCCGACTTCTCAAGTTCAAATTATTAATCTAAACGAAAACCCAGACCCAATTGTAGGCCGGGTCGTTGGTGCCTGGAAGGAGTTGTAAACAGCATAATTTTCAAATAATTTAATTTTACAATCCCATTTCCGATGGGCATAATAGGTGGCATGAACGAGTCGGATAGTGGAAACTCCAAGCCAAATGAAAAAAAAATAGACCCAGGCCCCTCTCTCAAAATTTTACTTGCGGATGACACAGCAGTAAACCTTGCCTTGGCAACAAAGTTATTAAAAAAACGGGGCCATGACATCACGGCGGTCGAAAATGGACTACAGGCTTTTGAATCCTTTAAGTAAAACTCATTTGATGTGGTATTGATGGATATCCATATGCCAGTAATGGATGGATTGGAGTCTACAGCCAAAATCCGGGAATATGAATCTTCCCAACCTTCCCGCCCCGCGACACCCATAATAGCAATGACCGCAAACAACGAACAAAGCGATCATATTACGTATTTAAATTCCGGGATGAACGGAATTATCACCAAACCCATGAATATTAAAACCGTCGTTTCACAAATTCGGGAAATAATTACCACATTTGCAGGTTAATTCATATTAAGGGCTGACTATAGCTTCCTTTTGATAAAAAACCGTCACCACAATTTTATCTCCCGCCACCACCGATCCCACTTGGGTAAACTTCAAACCTAGTCGGTCCGTTACTAAAAACCCAATCGAAGATACAAGAACCGTTTTTTCAAACTGGCTCCCATCTGATAAAATCCCGGGATCATTTTGGGCAGATCCATTTTTCAAAATATCAACCTTGATACTTTGACCAGTGGGTGAGGTTTGGGCAAAAAGGCCAATAGCCTTAACCATAATATTTTCCTGCGGGACGAACCCATCAAAGAATATCGTCCCGTTGACAGCAGGGTCCAAAACCGTAACCGTAAAACATAATAAATTACCAAGATCATCTACAGCTTCGTTAAAACTCGAATATTCATCGTCCCAATTTAAATCTCCAGGCGAAGGAACAGCAAGATTAAGGTTGGTTGTAAAAGTGTTGCTCATAAAAACTCCTTTATCAGGTTATACCCAGCATAGAATGAATAAAGTAATCAATTAATTTCGACCCCACCAAAACCAGAATTCCCAAACGTTTGAGATCCAAACCCCTCATTTGGAACAAAACCCCGCATTTGCCGGGCAATAATAGGTACGGTGTCCATACGTTTGGCGATGCCTGAACCGAGGGATCTCCCTGCACCCAAAACCATAACCTTGACATTTTCTAACTCGTGCGTGGGTGGATTGACCTCGAGAATGTCACCCCGTTCAATTTCCATATTATCCAAAAATAGTTCGACCTCATAAACATCACGAGGAAAACCACGTTCTTGCAAATAAAATTCAACTAAATCCACAGCAAGAGCCTGTGTGCGAATCCAATCGAATTTAAAATCTTCAGGAACTTCCTTGGGTCCAAACTGGTTGATGGATTCAGCATCGCTACCGCTTTCAACAGTTTTATAACCTTCCCCGGACCAATTCCTCCGATATTGAAGATCAATTTTATTCACAACATCTGAAATAAGGTTCCGGGTAGTTTTAAAGCCAATTCGATTCTGAGAATCCAATAAAACCATATTATCAAAAATAACCTTGTCCACTGTGGTAGCCGTATTCACAAGGTTCAAGGAACGATACAAAATCCTGGCTAATCCCAATTCCCAAAAGAAAAAGGAACGGCTTTCCTTGCCCCATTGATTCCAGAGTTCACGGACAATAATTTTAGAAGTAATCACCCCCGCTAACGAATAGCCCACACTGTTAAATAATCCTCCGGCCTGATCTAAAGAAGAACTATCCAATACAGAACTATTCAAATTTAATGCATTAAGAATGGACCATTTGTAAGCATGATCGGGCCGTTCAATAAGAGAGTCGGCAACCCCTGTCAAGGTTCCACTTGCATCATCCTTTACCCCCTGAATATCTGCTCGGACATCATCGGTAAATTGAATTCTTCGTCGAGCGTACTCAATCTCAAAAGCAAGGTGAACGATAAAAGCAGTCCGGCCATCGCTGGAACCGTTGTATTGAATTTGCGATTCACGATTGGTAAACCAATTCCAGTCCCCATTCACATGGCTGGTAATATCAAAAAAGTCCACAACGGTTCGGGTGGCTTTTTCGGCAGTTGAAGTGATCGCGGGACTGGAAGAATGCTGGGTTAAGGACCCGGTTTTTGAAGTTGAGGTGGTAGTCGGTTTGGTAGAGGTGTCCAGCGGTGTAGTCATCGTCACCACCCGCGTTGCCGATCGCACGTAAAATGAAATTGTTGTTTGATTATGCGTAATCTTGATAGAATTTGTATCGGTATTAATGTTCCCGCCCGTTGTGTAGTTCTGTGTTGATCCATTAAAACTCCACAACTGATAACTATTGTTTGGACTCCCTCCATTATTAGCCGCGCTAACCGTTTTAGGGTTCGAACCCGATGCCGAACCACTCCACTCAAACCCAATGCCATATTCAACCGTTGCCCAGGTGCCCGGACCGGGATCAGGGAAGGTGATAACGTGAGTCTGTCCGCTGGACTTGGTAAGCAATATCCCTCCCACGCCGGACAAAGCATTCTGGGTAAAACTTGGCGCCGAGGCTTCGGCGTGAAAATGTTGCGGATCGGTAATAGGAAACCCAAACGTATCTAAATGTGTGTGGGTAATATCAGTATTTCCACTGGAAATAACAACATCATCAACTGCCGGAGAAGACAAGGTACCCACTTGACCAGCGCCGGTAATATGTGCTGTCAAATTATCATTAGGAAGTTTTTCTTCAACAAAATGCTCTACGCGCAAGAGCACTTTTCCTATAGTGCCAATATTTGCAATGGAATCAACTTGCTTTAACGAAAGCACATTGGTGCCTTGATTAATTTTGGCATAGGTAGAAGGACTGTTCGGAATTAAAGCATTAGTGGGGTTGATAGCAGTGTTCCCGGTGCCCACTATATCGTTTTGCGCCTGCAAAAATTTGGTATCAATGGAATCAGATTTTTTAGGTTTGGAAGAAAAAATAACCTCTCCGCTGGAAACATCTATAGAAAAGTCTCCGGAGTCTGCCAAATGACCCCCAACTTTCACATTGGAAATTTCTTTAATGAGGAAATCAGGATCACTAAATAAATAACGATGGTCGTTAACCTTTTCAAGAACCGAATCCCCGCTATAATGAAATTCGTTAATTCCAGAGCAACCCAAAAACTGGGTAGAGTTCAAACTGGTATAGCTAACTTCATCATCATTTACAATAAATGTCCCGGACGCAGGAAAATTTTGAGTGGAGGAAACATCGACTAAAGTTCCACCAGGAATCGCCACTGAAGCCAACTGAGTCTCCTGCGACTTACGAACCAGTATCCCCGGTGTCTCATCGACATTACCAATCACAATAGGTTTGGTTTTCCCTATAGAATCTTCCGGAGCATTGGGGTAATTGTTCAATGTAATGGCGTTTCCGATCACTTTAGAACCATAGCTCAGTGAAATATCAACCAGATCAAAAGAACAAACCGCCTCGTCATAACTAATAGGGTCACCCATGCGGGCAACAAAAAGGACGCTAAGATCGGTATCGGTCAATCCGTCATCGGCAAACCATTGATAAAGTTTCACAACAGCGGATTCCGGTGGGCGGTTACGAAATAAATTGGAAAATCGGGCAGAAGGACTAAACAAATCCACCGCTATATTCACCACGCTCACAGAAAGATTCGATTGAGAGTTACCCGCCGCAAAGTCTGGGGACACCAACCGGTCCAGGTTTCCCATATTGTTCAACAACGGGTACCAATAAATAGAATTGATAATGATCCCCTCCCGGTCCGCAAGTCTCAACGTTAAAGCCGGTAAACCATTCATTGCAGTCCAGTCGATCTGCAGTAAATTAACCGGCGCATTGGCCTTGTTGTTCCGGGAAGTATTAAATCCAGTTGAAAAATCTGTTCGCATAAGGAATTAAATTTTAATAAGGAAGATTTCCAACAATATTATCTCCTCCTAATCAGGCTTAAGGGCCCGAAGGGGTACATTGAAGGATCTTGGGGTTATGTAAAAGTCCCCCTGATAAGGGGTATACAGGGGGTTGTTTTTTAAAAACTGTAGTGAAATACATTAAGGATAAATATTATCCAACCGGATTCTGGCCGGTAGCAATCAGCTCTAATTTATCGTCAATGCTCATTTGGCCCGCACGAATTTTTTCATCAATATCTTCACGCACCCGGTGTTTAAGAATTTCCATCAACCGTTCCTTCCAATCCTCCCGTTGGCGAAGCTGGGCATAAAAATCAGAACGAAGGGGAACCGATTTCATGAAAACAAAAATTTCTCCTTTGTAAAAAACCCGAACCGGGAATAATTGCGTCTGCCCCACTTGCTGAATTTCTTCTCCATCCACCACAAGGCTGAAATCTTTAGCCAGGCACTGACTCCAATCAATCATAGTTATCTCCTTTTCTATTAAATACCAGTCACCCTTAATTAAACCGGCTCTTTTCTAAGGTCAATGCTCCCCGAATACTTTCCAAAGTTAACCAGCTGAAAATTAAATTCATTCATCCACCTGACGGTATGCAAAACAGCATTCCTGTCCTCAAACTCAAAAGTATTGAATGACTTTTTAACCGTTTCAAAAAAAGTCTGGGCACTGTCCCGGTCAGACTGGCTAACATGGGCAAAATTTAATTGAAAGGTCTCCCGCTTTACCCCTTTTTCCTGAACATAAAGCGTCCCGCCAGCAGACGGCGAATGGATCTGTTCAGGATAGTCGAGAACTTCGCCAGCCGGGTACTCCGGTTGCGTAACAGGCACCCATTGCACCGTTGGCGCAGACTTTGCCGGATAATAAAAACCAAAATTCATAAAACATTCTCCAAATTACAAAACCCTCTCGCGAGGGAGGCAATTGCCGTTATATTCTTGGTAAAACTGCATCCAGCGTAACGCTGGTCAGGCCAAATATTTAGTTCACTCTTTGGTCAAGACGTTTCATTTCACCCATTAACTTAAAAGCAAAGTTACGAAATTGTTCCCGATCCAAACCCTGAAAGTTAAAAGTATTGGGGAGATTAAAACTAACATTAAGATTTTGAAGGGTTATGCCACGAGACCCACCCTTACGAAAATCTTCGGCCTGGTTTTTGGGTAGAACCGCTTCGTCTTTATGGATCATAGCGAGCATGTCACGCGGAACACGATCAATACCGCTGGCAAACCCGGGGATTTTTGGTATTTTTGGGGGGGAGGACCCGACCGAACTGCTGAATCCGGTTAAATCAGTGCTGGAAGTCACGAACTCCGGTCCCCCATCAAAAAACGAATCCTTATCTCTGGAACCCAATGATGTTTTAACTGTTTCCTCAATAATCTTGACCCGTTGAACAATATCCTGAGAGAAGGTTTCTTCAATCTCTTCGCGTATGCGTTTAGCCTCTTGCGTCGCGTTATCAACCAGGTTAACCGTAATGAAAATATCCTGTAGTGCTTGAATTTGTTCAAGACAGGTCTTGGTAGTTTGTAGCGACTGCACCGTCTCTTCCGGGATAGGCGGCAACGCAATAGCTTCAAGGTCAGCAAGCTGTTCCGCCGATTCTTTAACACCCTCCAAATGTTCCCCAATCGGTTGACCACCTACCAGCCATTCCTCTAAAGTTTGAGACGCTTTCCATGTAGCATAAAAGGCTGCTAAAGCAATCGTTGCAGGCACCATCACCTGATGAAGCGCCACAATAAAACTAGTAAAAGTTGCTACCGTTTCTCCTTTTTCAAAATTTGATTCTTCTAAAAAACTATCCTCCAAATCTCTGACAAATGTATCAATTTCCCTATTAGCACCTTGCAAAAGTTTTTCATTAAGCGCTATTGCTTCCATCTTCTGCTTGGAAATAGATTTAAATATATTTTCTGTCTCTTTTCCTGTTTTTAGAACCTCCTCTAAAGATTTTTTGCTTTTCTCAGATGCCTGTTTTGCCTGAGCGGTAAACTGATCATCAAAACGAACCACAATTGTGGTTATCACGGTTGTATTTGCCATTTTTAATTTCCTATATTAAGCATCAGATAAAACTATTAATGGAATATGCTATAATTCGGTTAGCCGAATTGGAGAAAAGTCATGGCCCTCATCCCCTGCCAAGAATGTGGGAAAAAAATCAGTGACAAAGCCTCTGCTTGCGTTAACTGCGGAGCTCCAGTATCAATGCATATTAAAAATAACCCTGAGATCAATGAAACTTTTCCAGAAAAGTTTTCAGCCTATGGCCCGCAAGTCCCTTGCAGAATTTGCCAAACAGACATATTGAAAACAGCATATATTTGCCCAAATTGCGGCATACGTAACCCGGACACTCATAAAAACAAGGTAGCTAATGTAGGGTTATTTTTATTTGTTTTTTCATTTTATTTTGCAGTCAATTACGACACTTTGTTTCGCTGGGGTACTTTTCTCCCGCTTTTGCGGATTTTATTGATGCTATTAATTGCCATGGGTTGGCTATGGTACGCTTATCAAAAAGCTTTAGAGTAAAAACCTAAACTTCGAACATTTTTAGAGTTCCGCAATCCAAATGGATCAGCTATTTCCCTGTAAAAACTGCCAAAAAAAAATAGCTCAGGGTGCACGTTTTTGTCCATCCTGCGGCATAAAGGAACCCTGTCCCGAAAATGAATTTTGGCTACAATTAATTGCCAGTTTAAGTTTAATTGGTTTATATTTCGATTTCACTCATAAAGCAGAATGGTTTAATGGCCAAACACCTCCAGCACTTTGGGTGTGGTTGTTTCACCTCGTTTGGACATTCTCTTTAGTATGGATAGCTTTTAAAATTATAAAGAAATATTTTTAATTATAGCCATGCCTGTTTTGAGTGCAAAAAAGAAATAAGTGATAAAGCAGTAGCCTGTCCAAACTGCGGAGTACCAATTCCGATTGAAAAGAGAAATGAGTTTGCTCTGTTTATCGGAGGAATATTTGGTAATTTATTCGGAACAGTACTTGCGATATGTAGAAAGTGCCGATCGCCTATCCACCATGGAAACAATTTTTGTAAAACCTGTGGAACTTACTTCCCATTCCATCATAGGAATGTTTTTATTTTTATTTGTCTTTTTATAAGCTTATTTCTTTGGTTGTTTGGCGATTTTTTTCGTTAAGGCATCTGCTTGTGTTTTCGATTAAACATTTTTTCTTTAATGCCCACCCGATTAATTTCAGATTTACCACCACAAATCCTGCTGTATCCTCCTAATAGGATTTTGAATTATCCAGAGTCCCCCTCTTCTTTAAACTTGCCTTCAAAATTAACAACAATTTGCGTATTAACGGTAGCTGAGGTCGTCATTTTATAATCCTAAAACATTGAATTCTGTTATATAATTTACTTATCCAAATATTTTTGTGATTTTTTTTCAGGCTAATCATATGGCAATTTGGGAATGGTTTATCAATAACAGCGATGATGTTTGTCGAAAATGCAAAGGAAAAGTAAAAGAAAGGCACTCCATTTGCGTGCATTGCGGCACATGGTTCCCTTGCACCGAGGCAAATAAATTAAATGCATTTGCTATTTTTATTATCTTTTTGGTTCTAGCTATGACTAGGTTATAAATTCCGAAATCCAATATGGAGTAATGCTAATGGCGTTGAAACCTTGTACAGAATGCGGAAAAGAAATCAGCGATAAAGCTCCCCCTTCCCCATCACCCAAAGGGTGATAAGGGTCGGAGGTCTGCCGCCTGCCGAGGAGGAGGATGCGGGCGACAATTTTTAAAACCTGTTAAGCATGTATCACCATAATTACGGCAATCCCCCCAATCCCCCTTATCAGAGAGAGCTTTGCGTAAGTCGAATAATCGAAAAAGCAAGTTGCTTCGAGAGCCTCAGCATGACGTTTTCAGGGTTTTTTGGGTGTCATCCTGAGGCTCTCGAAGGATCCCGGGGTTACGCAAAGGTCTCCTTATCAGGGGGAAGCTCAATTAATTTTTCTCTGTTAACCCGCCAATTGGAATAGGTTTTGCTCAATGAATCCAGGATATTATTGCTTTTATCCTTCTTTTTGCTGTACCCGAGCGGATTGCAAAGATTCCAATAAGGCAAGAGCCTTCCATTCGGTAAGGTTCAGATCATTCTTTTGAAAAGGATAACCGCCCTTTTTTAGCAACAGCAGGCCTTCGAGATGCGCCACCCATTTGCCGAAATCCTGCGGGTATTGGGTGAGAATTTTTCGTACCGGGTGGTTTTCGATATTCCATTCCGGATTATTGGTTTCTTCATCAACCCGGTTTAGAAATTTCTGATACTCTACTTCCAGCCCCGGCACACCGTCCTGAAAGTAGTTGATCAGTTTTTTAGCGTGGTTTGCTCCAAGCTAGCGGACATTCCTTCAAAAACCATTGCCGCCGCGCATTTAAACGAAGCCTGAACATATTTTTTCCAGTTCGGCACCGAAGGAGTCAAAGGTTTTTCTTCACCGGTAGCGGGATCGGTAAAAAAGACCTCCTCTTCCCCTGCTTCCGTTTTAATTTTAATATCTATTAAAATGGTTTCAATGAATTCAATGCGCGCCTGCGAAGAGTGATCATCGACCTTTCCAGGAGCAAATTTAAAACGGTTTTTCTGGAACTGGCAAAACTCATCGGTCGTATAATCCCGCAACACCAGGACAACGGTTTGCCCACCATATGGAATTTCAATTTTTGTAATCCCTGGATTAATATTGACGGCCATTCATACCTCCTTTCAATTAATATTATAAGTAATCAGCTCAAGTACCCTGTTTGCTCGTTAATCACCTTTACGATCACCGAACCGTAGGATGTATCTTCCAATACCTGGAACTCGGCATTCACCGTCACCACTTCCCCATCCCTGTCTTTTTTGGCTTCTTTATAAACCACTTTGGGGAAAATGAGATCGCAGGAATAATTAAAGGAACCCGACCCGCCCGGAATCACCGCACCGGTGATAGGAATGTGCAAAATATATTCTGTTCCGTTTATCAGTCCTGTTTTATGACTGTCGCCTTGCATTTCAAGGACAGCAGATAAATTTTGTTGAAATCGGTCGCCACGCTCTGCCCGGGTGACGTAACCGGAACTATCCCCCATTTCATAAAAGGTTTGGGCCTGGTTATCCATCGTCCATTCAAAGGATTGCAAATCCGCTTTAAAAGATGTCGGCGACCCACCCACAGCAAGGTCACCCCCGACTACGGTTCCCGAAAGCGAACCCCCTCGGGTAAAATTAACATCCCCATATCTTAAATAAGACTCCCCCACAACCGTAGGCTTGGAATCTGAATTGGCTTCTTCTTTACCCATTCCGCCAAACTGCGCTTCCAGTTTCACAAAGTCTCCCCTAGATCCACTAATTTTTAACGATTTGCCAAACATTCCCGAATAACGTTTATTGGCAATCCCGTCATATTCCACCATGGTCACAGAGGGCAGGGCAATGTTTGCAAGATCCCGCTCTACAAAATGCCGGTATACGGTGGCATCGTTGACATTATCCGGTTGGTCAGTAGTAACCTTGCCCATAACCAGAGCGAGAAAAAAGGCCAGGTTATGCGGCATGGCACGTTGTTGATGCGATCCATCCAGTTTCCAGTTGAGGATTTCCTGAATGGAGGGTTCATTGAGTCCTGTGGTCTCATTTTCATCGGTCTGTACTTCATTCGGTTGTACATCAGTGATGGGACCTTCGAAGTTAAAAGAAGAGGCAATAACTGCCGGGGTTCCATAACTGGTTTCCTTGGCGATGGAAAATCCTCGCCAACCTGTACTGATACGTTTGGTGGTCATAATTTACCCTCGAAAAACAAGGACGCACAGCCCTTGCAATAAATGTTAATGATGCATTAAAAGTTGACGGTCAATTCAATTTGGGCGCTGGTGGTAGAAATAAAATAATAATATTCCCCCTTTTTAAACTGCTCCTCGGTGGTGTTGGCTTCACGGACAAATCCACCGATTCCCAAGTCCTCGCTGGAACTTTTTTGTTTATCCAGAACCCGTTCAATATTGGCTACTAAAGTATGATGAACTATCAAACCGGATTGAGCATCACGATGCCGGGTCACACCGATAATTTGGGCGGGAATCGTTTCGCGAATTTCGTTGGTCGCCCCCGGCTCTTGTTGTTTAGCTTCGCCGTTAGGCACTATCGCGATAGCCGGTAGGTCAGACGGGGAGAAAAACCGCGCGTCCTTTTCATCCTGAATAGAAAATCCACGTTTATGCGTTTCGACGGTCTTAACGTTCGCGGTATTGCCCACCCATGAATCGCTTTGCAGAGTGGTTTTTATGGCATTGCCAAGAGCAGTATAATCGGTCACTCAATCTCTCCTTAATATTGTAAGATGTTTACTTCTCTTCGAAGCAAAGACCCTTGTATGATTCCGAGATTTTTCACTTCGTTCAAAATGACACCCAAAAAATGCTGGCATTGTCATGCGGAGGCTCCGTGATATTTTTCCTTAGTCCTCGTGCCCCGCAGGGGTAGAAGCATCTCCCTTTTTCAGATTTATTAATTTATGCTAAGGTTTCTTCGAGGAGGAGCGAAATTTATTCCCTGTTAAGAGGGTCAGGGGGGTTCCGTCCTATCCTTGCCCCTTGTTTAATTCACCCTGCGTTCAAGGCGTTTCATTTCACCCATTAATTTAAAAGCAAAGTTACGAAATTGTTCCCGATCCAAATCCTTAGGGTTAATAGCGTTGGGAATATTTAAATTTACTATAAGGTTTTGAATGGTCATACCAGTGGACCCGCCCTTACGAAAACCTTCCGCCTGGTTTTTGGGTAGAACCGCTTCGTCTTTATGAATCATGGCAAGCATATCGCGCGGAACGCGTTGGATACCGCTGGCAAACCCAGGGATCTTGGTTTTTACGGGAGGAGAGAGGCCCACCGAATCGCTGAATCCGGTAAAGTCCGGACTGGAAGTCAGGAACTCTGGCCCACCATCGAAAGACGAATCATTGCCGTTACCAAAATGCCCATTCGATTTAGTCAAGCTGATAAAACCATCGATCTTATTGGTCATTATGGTCTGCGTAATTTCCGGCTTGAACAGCTCTTCCAGTTGCCGACGAATTTTCGCGCCGCTTGCCGTGGCATTATCCTGCAAATTTATTCTGAACTGAAAATCAGGAGTATTTGTTAACGGCTCCAGCAAAGAAGAAAGTCGTTCCAATTGAATAATCGAATTCTCTGGGAATTTAAAATCCCTTAATTTTTGCTCCTCAAATGCTTTTAATGATTCCTCAATATCATTCAACAATGACACCAAAAACGCCGAATTAAGACCTATTATTCCAATAGCCGCACCAAGACCGGCTAATGGTGCGTTAAGTTTTGCTAGGCCAGCTAATCCAATAGCTAAGCCAGCTATAGTGGTAGTAACCGAAAAAATATCCTCTTGTTTCATGCTTTCCCAAAAGTTTTCTACAATCTTGCTGGGGTTCGTAAGCGACTCCCCAAACCGGTTAATTTCTTCCTGGCTTTTTATCAGGTTCTCGTTCAGACGTTTGATGGAACCGTCGAAATTCTCAACTGATGTCGAAAATAAAGCAATGTCGCCCCTGTAAACCACCGGGAATAAGGAATTTTGGAAAGGAGCCCATGACTTTAAAAGCATTATCAGCGCATTTTTTTACCGTTTCAAACGCCTGGCAGGCTTCCTCGCTGAACTGATCTTCAAAACCAACCGTAATTTTTGCGCTTACATTTACTGGATTGGCCATAATAGAAATCCTGAAAAGAATAAATTTGGCATAGCAAATTTAATGTTAAAATAGTAAATAATTATTTTGGGAGGGATGAGCAATTCTGACACCATGTAAAATTTGCGGAGATCGCATTTCAAAAACCGCTTACACCTGTCCTCATTGTGGTGCAAACGACCCAAACAATGAGCTTGCCCGCATTGTCTTATTCGTAATTGGTGGGGTCAGCTTTAGGGCACCATTTCGATCCTTAAGGCTAAATCAGATCAGTCATTAAAGAATTTTTCTTATTCCATAATCTTTAAATTCAAGTTTTACCAAACCTGATGGAGGTTATTGCTAAATGGCTTTTTTTCATGCCCAGAATGAAATAAACCAATCAGCGACAAGGCATTATCCAGTACTAACTGCGGGGCACCCGTATTAATATAAGATTTTAGAGCTAACATGACTTGGTCAGAAAAATTAAAATTTTTACCAACTTTAAAATTCAGATTGGTATCGTTATAGGAGCTTGGGCTGTTTTCAAAGCAATAACCAACCTGTTCAAGTGAAGTTGCCATGGCAAATAAATTTTTAATTATTGTTTGAGAACAAAACTATGCTTGTCCCCTGTAGAAATTGTGGCAAAGAAGTCGGAGAAAATGCTGAAGTTTGCTTTAATTGTGGAACAAAAACTCCCAACCTTCAAAGGATACGGGAAGGTATTATCTGCCTCGGAATCTCAGTAATTCTAATTGTGTTAGCGATTAAAAAAGATGATTGGTTTGATAAAGATTCACTATTTCTAGAGTGGTTTCCAATTTTTATCATCGCTATTGGTATCGTTATAGGAGCTTGGGCTGTTTTCAAAGTAATAAACAACCTGTTCAAGTGAAGTTGCCATGAAAATATAATTTTAATTATGGTTTGAAGCCAAAACCGTGCTTGTCCCCTGTAGAAATGGTGGGACCTGAAAATACTTAAACTCAAAATACCTATTACTCCCCGCATCGAATTGATTGAATTTGTTCGAGAAGGGCAAGGGCTTTCCAATCTGTTAGGCTAAGATCATTATTTTTAAAATGATATCCCCCCTGTTTAAGCAATAGCATCTGGTCAAGATAATTCACCCACTCCCGAAAACCTTTTGGATTACGGGCCAGAATTTTTCGTGCCGGGTGATTTGCAATATTCCATTGCGGGTCCTCCGTTTCTTCATGAACCCGCTGTAAAAACTTTTTATACTCTACTTCCAGCCCCGGCACATTGTCTTGGAAGTAGTCGATCAGTTTTTTAGTTTTGTGGGTTCCGAGTTAAAATATTTTAGACTTAACTGCATTAAAGCTTTTAATTTAATAATTGTACTGATGTGAGATTTCCAATCCGGTACCTGTGAATTTAGCGTTTTATCCTCTCCTGTTTCAGGGTCGGTATAAACAACATTTTCCTCCTTTCCTTCCACGTCCAAGGCTTTGATATCCATAAGGAGCATATCGATAAATTCCAGCCGGGGACCATAACTGGATGAGTCACCCACATCTAAATTCTCAATATTTTCATTTAACTTAATATATTGGAAGGTTTCTTCTGTAGTACATTCGCGTAAAACAAGAATCAAAATATCATCTAAATGCGAGACATGAATTTTTACGTTTTGTTTTTTACTAATATTAATTGCCATCATTTCCTCCTAACTAATGTTGAAATATAGAATTCCTATCCATTAAATTTCCGTTTTACAGCAGATTCAAAAACCTTACCGGTTTCTGCAGCCGCCTCCTCAGTTGCATCACCCAATACCCGAAAAGCGGGAGTACCGGGGTGTTTGACTTCTTTAACCGGATATTTTGCCCCAGGCCAAAACAAAAGTTTATTTCCTCTAGGCCGAATGATATGCGGTTGACTGCCAAACTCAATGATTCCCGCTACAGGCGAATCACTTTCCAGCTTTCCTGTAAAAGATCCACCCGACTCCAGAAAACCAGATTTAATGGAACGGAAATAGTTTCCTTTGCCCATATCGGGTTTTCGGGTTGTGGCACGAACCCTGCTTTTTGCCAGCCTTTCTGCACGAGCTATTAACGTGCGAGCCGTATCGCGCGTTGCCTCCTTAACACCTTTAGACAAGCTCAATAAATGCGCTTTTACTTTTATAAATGAGTCAAAATGAACGAGAAGGGCCATAAATTTTCCCAACTTATATTTTGAACAACCTGTAAGGTTCCCAAAGAACCATCACAGCAGGGGGAATGGGAAGACGATTCAACTCCAGAAGCCCAGAAGTGGATTCATCGGATTCATATAGTTTGGATTTATTAGCAAACAATAATTTTATCCATTGCAAAATTCCCTGTTTGATGGGTTCGGGAACACTGGATGCATCCCCAAAACCAGATACAAACTCAACTTCCAGAGCATTGATTTTTCGCAAACCTGTAGGCCATGACTGACCGTCATTTAAAGCAACGCGACCGGGAGTGGAGCAATAATCCACCAGATAATTGCTGGAATCAAAGGTACTTACTCCATTTGCAAGGTCATAAGATTTAATATGAGTCACAGACTGCAAAGGTGAAAGCGGAATAGAGAGTGTAAAAACTTCCGGCACCAAATCTTGCCACATTGTCCAGGTTTGAGTAATAAACAATCGCCGGGTCCAGGTTTCGGCTTTTTGCCGAACAGCCACAATCAAAGAACTGATGAGGGCATCATCATCAACATCGGTGATACGCAAAAAGCTTTTGGCCTCAGGCAATGAAACCGGTTCGGAAGTAGGTGGTGTTTGTATTATTAAAGACATTTTATTTTTTCGAAGAGGGTTTTTTTCTAGTCTTTTTATTTTCAGGAGCCTTGCCCTGGTCTTTCACTCCGGGCATAGTTATTTTCCGCGCCCAGCGGTGGCGAATAA
>JABIXH010000110.1 GCA_018664975.1 Nitrospina sp.
AAAAATGGATCAAATATTTTGGCTCCCTGTTCCTTGGGAATTCCCTTACCGGTATCCTTGATGCAAATTTCTACCCACCCATTATTCTGTTTCGTACTGATTGTAATGGTCCCCATTTGATCCTCCGAACCCTGATTTTTATCTTCAATAGCATGGGCCGCATTCACAATCAGGTTTAAGAAAACCTGATTCAGCTCATCTCCAAAACAGGGAACCAAAGGCAATTGCGGATCTAACTCTGTTTCAAGGTTCGCGACATATTTCCAGGTATTCCGGGAAACATCCAAGGTAGTTTCTATCGCCTTGTTAATATCTGTCAGCTTTTTAACTTCCGATCCAGGATGAGAAAATTCTTTCATGGCCTGAACAATTTTGGTCACACGGCCTACCCCCTCTAACGATTGCTGGATCGCCGCCGGTATTTCATTTACCAGAAAATCCAGATCTTCATTTTCACCTTGCGGATTTGAATCAAGCTGTCCATTTTTATTCCCGGCCTTATATTTTTTGACCATATCAATCATTTCCAGGAAGGAGTCCTGGAGAAACCGGGTGTTATCGCCAATATATTGAAGTGGGGTGTTGATTTCGTGCGCAATTCCTGCGGCCAACTGGCCAATAGATTCCATTTTCTGCGCATGATTCAATTGGGTCGTCATCAGCTTTCTTTCCGAGATATCCTCGATAAAAGCATTGAAAATGAACCCGGTTTGATATTTCAATGGAGTGATGGTGATTTCAACCGGGAAACTTTTACCCTGGCGGTTGAGCGCGGCTAACTCTATCTTTTGATTCAGGATTTTTCCCTCACCCGTCTCCAAAAAACGCTTCAAGCCTGTTTCGTGGGCTTCCCGCAAATCCTCTGGAATAATCAGTTCGGAAAGTTTTTGGTTTATGACCTCTTCTTTTTCCCAACCGAACATCTGATCAGCCTGGGCGTTCCAGTCAATAACCGCTCCATCCTCATTGATGGAAACGAAAGCATCATAAGCTGTATCTAAGATCATTCGAAAGCGATCTTCGCTTTCCTTCAGTTCTGTTTCAGCAAATTTTTGTTGCGTGATGTTTTCTCCAATGCCTAAAACACCAACAATCTCTCCCTTGTCATTAAACCTTGGAGATATCGTCATCCGGACCCATATTTTATCTTTGAACTTGGTCAACTCTTCAACTTCAATACTCTTGCCACATTTTTCCTTAAATACTTTTTCAACGGTTTCCGAAAGGACTCTATCGGACTCCTCGCTTTCCGGGTATAAAATGCCAATGGTTTTTTTACCGACTACTTCCTCGGCGGTATAACCCAATAAACTTTCCGCTCCCTTATTCCAGTATGTAATATTCTCCTCAAGATCCGTAGAGATGATGGAAATATTGTGAGGGCTATCCAGAATATTTTTCAAAAACTCATTGGTTTCTTTAAGGGATTCCTCCATTTCCTGCCTTTTGGTTATTTCACGTACCATGGTGTTGTTGGAGCTTATTAATTCCGAGGTTCTTTCCTGGACCTTCAGCTCCAACTGCCCGTGGGCGCCTTCCAATTCATTTTGAGCTTTTTCTTTTTCCTCGACTTGCTCTTCGATATCTTTCAGAGCGGAATAGAAATCTCCACCCAATACGAAATCATTTTTTTGCGATTGTCCTGCCAGCGTATTTGCCGTATTCCTAATGAACATTTTTAACTGGGTCATAAGCAAATTCGATGAAACGCAAAGGGTTCCAATTTCATCTCTGGACTCATGGCTAATTATTTTTTGTTTCAGATTCCCCTGGCCAAAAGGGCTAATCGGTTTGACACGGTTATAACCGGGGAGAGAACAAAGCGGCTGAGATAATAATATAGACTGGACAATAAAAACAGGGTTACAGCTACGCTTACAACGATGGCCTCTTTTATCCGCTGTTGGTTCTTGTCGGCAATACCCACAAATAAAATCGCAAGATCATTGCTATGCTCTGTGAGCCGGGTAGACAATTTGAGGATTTCCTGATAAGTGCGGCGAAATTCCAGGGAAGCCACATCCAGAGTAATTAACGTGTTTGTAAGGTTCTCAAAAATTCCAAACTGCGCTTGCACAAACTTTAATTTGTCTTGGAAATTTTGGTCTCTCACGGGCATAACGGTTTTTAATCTCATACTATGCCGACCCATAGAAATGCTACCCCCAGATTGCAGGGCCTCCAGAGTTGTCATAAACTGGCTTTTATTCTTTATGAATTCTTTCAGGTCTGCATTCAACTCCGCTTTGCCTATGGCAATATCCTCAGAATAAACCAGACTGAATTTCCTGATTCCTAGCATATCGCCGATTTTAAAGGGTTTATTTTTGATTGCAGTGTGGCATGACACGCAACCCTCTGTGCTCGCTTTGTCCGGGGTATAAATATTGACCACAAGCTTACCCTGTTGTTCAAATACTTTTTTAAAAGTTGCATTCGGATTATTTTTTAAATAGGAAAAGCCTTCCTTGTCCACACTGTCCTTCAAACCCTGATCCGGGTTAACTGGTGAATTGGACAGGATATTCACGGAAAAATTTTCTATCTCCTGGAATTTTTCATTCACCATTCGGGTGAACGTTGCCGGAAAGGGAATAACAGGATGAGACTCCTGATCCGGGTCCATGCTGAGATTGAGTCCTGCCCTCTTAGCGGGTTGTACAATTTTCTCCGTATAAATTTTCCGCATCCTGGTGATATAGGAATCTAAATATTTCACTTGCCGCTCAATATTCTTTACCCTGTTTGTTGCCATTTCGTAGGCAAATATATTTTTACCCATGGCTTGAGCCAGCATTCTCTGCCTGCCCAGGACATTGGTAATCTCAGCATCTTCCTGCGAATTTTTGATCGCAGAAAAAACTACATAAGCCGAAGCGAGAGTCAGCATAAAAAAAGAGAGAAAAAGAATAAGGGCTTTATTTTTTATCGAAAATAAAATGGAGTTTTGCATTCAAGGTTTCTCCAAACCGGATGTTTACTGGAAACATAATTGACCTTAGTCAAATAAAATATACATAGAAAATGTGTGTAACATGTGCTTAAAAAAATATAAGCTCAAGCACTCATCAGCGCAAGAGCCTGTAACCAACTTGGCACAAATGTCTGCACTCAAAACTTCCTCTATAATCAGGGAAGATGTCATTTTATAAAATCATGACTATCCTAAAACGGAATACTTGGAATTTAATATTCTTTACCCATCCTTTTCTCAAATCACTTATGAACAAACCGCATAGATAAAATTGATACCTGACTATTCATTCTGAGGTTCGCTAATTAATATTTGCTCGAAGAAAATGGTATGTCCGAAGGAGGAGCGTTGGCTTTATTGCCTGAGCTATATAGGAAATATGAAGAAAATGGTTATCCCGATTGAACAACTATGTGGGGATCGAAGATAATAACAAATAAACTTGGGTAATTATTTTTGCGGCTGTTCCTTCAAGATTTCATGAATAACTAGCAGAAATCACCGAACTCGAACCATAAGGACATTTTGAAAGGTTTATTTAAATTGTGAAACTATGAAGACGACCCTGGGCAAGTAGGGTCAAGAGGGAGTAGCCCCAAGGGGAATCGAACCCCTGTTTAACCCCAATCTACCAGGTTAAGAGAAATGATGTAGCCGCCCTACTCTAATTAAAACACCAATATTTGCGCCCCCTTAAACTTGAACATCGGGCTACACATGATCCCGCCAGTGTGAGGACAGATGACTACCTATCAATTAAACGAAAATCGAAAGAGCGGTATAAAACTTATCCCGGATTTCCCTTTCGATAAACTTGGCAGGAGATTCTTTAAGTTTGAACCGTTGCAAAATACTTGGATTGATCGGAGAAGGAGCGAACTCCCCACTATTGCCCAATTTTAGCTCGTCTGCTACGCAATCCGCAAAATGCAAAATGGCAGTTTCTTTAGCAAACATACAGGCTTGTAAAGGCTGATGATGAAAAGCCACAGGCTCATAAATATTTTGTGGAAGTCCCCATTCTTTCATCAAATAGGAGCCTATTCTTGCGTGACTCATGCCAAGCAACTCTACTTCCACATCAGAAAGGTTTTCTTTATTTTCTTTACAGCGAACCAAGATCTCCATGGACAATTCAGGAAGTTTATTGTAAACAACCAGACTCCCCATATCGTGTAGCATTCCCAACAGATAAAACCTTTCTGCATTCATCATTTTAGTTTTCTCGGCCAGGTACTTCCCAATCACCCCACAAGCTATGGAGTGCCTCCAAAATGATTTCATGTCCACCAATCTTTCAGAATAATCTTTGGGGAAACCCTTAAATTCTTTCATGATTGAGGTTGCCAAAATCAATTCATTAACCTGTTCAACTCCCAGCACATTGAGAGCATGAGCCACGTTTTCCACTTTTACTTCGAATCCGTACATCGGGCTGTTGGTAATTTGCAGAATTCGAGCAACCAGTGCAGGATCGTTATTGATGATCTTTGCCAGATCATCAAATATAAAATCGGGATTATCTATCGCCTGTTTGACTTTTAAATACACTTCAGGTGGTGAGGCAACAGAGTCTTTTACGAGTTCCTGCAGGTCGATAACTTTTCTATTCATAGCTCGTTTTTTTATAACTGGAGTTTAAACATGAAGGGGTCAACCACTCTGGTTAGGTGGGACCCCTCCCTCAGCGAAAAAGAATTATAACAAACTCCCCGGCAAAAGGGAGTGAAGTCGCCCCAAGAGGAATGGAAGCCCACCACACGGGCAGGAAATAAAACCCTCGTGATGTCCCCTCCGAAACATGAAGGAAAATGTAGAAAATATGGTACCGGCTTAAGGGCCGGGTGAAGCATAAATTTATAATTTTCCACTTATCACCAAACCCCTGTTAAGCCATTACAATTTAATAAGTTAGAGTATTTCTTCCTAATGAGTAAATCCTGTGAAAAAGCTTTTATAGGTACGGCAAATTGCTGGTAAGCAAAAAACGCCGTTAAGACAACTCTTGATTACAATTCAGGCTGTGAAATTTAAAACTTGTGGTGTCAAGTTTTGGAATATTTTTCGGAATAAGGGTCTCTTAATATATAATTAGCTTATATGAAATTACTATTTAGCTAAGGTAGTTTTCCTAAAACTATAGGAGGGTATATGGTTCCGATCAAAGATTTAATGACTTCCCCGATCATAAGTGTCGATGCTCAAGCCACTGTTGGGGCGGCCGCAAAATTAATGTGTGAAAAAAAAATCAGTTCCCTCCTTGTAAAGGAAGGCGAGGAGTATGTGGGGATAATCACCAAAACGGATTTAGTTAAAAAACTCATTGCCGAAGACCGAGACCCGAAAACCACAAACGTACAAACTGTGATGAGCAAACCGCTTATTTCCCGGGATGGATATGTTCAGCGGAGTGAAGCTAACGAATTCATGCTCAGAAAACATATTAAACATCTTATGGTGACAGAGGGGAAAAAGGTCATTGGCATTTTGACTGTCAAGGATATGGTTTCCTGATTCACCAGGTCATGGGATTAATTCAAGTTTCTCCCTTCTGTCGCAGAGAAGGAGGGAGTGCATTATAAAGTGCTTTTATGACGAAAGGCGGTAGTACGGTTGTTAACGCAATCACCATAATCATACCTGCATAGATTTCATTGGTAAATATCCCACTTTCCCGTCCCAACTCAGCGAAGACCAGCCCCACTTCCCCACGCGGAACTATAGAGACTCCTATTATCCAGCGAAACTGCCACGGCTGGCTGATGAGCAGGCCTCCCAGTAATTTCCCTCCTATTGCAATAACAAGTACAGACAGAGAGAACCACCAAATAAAAGTAGAATCCCAATTGACTTCGCGCAAATTTAAAGATAAACCGATGGTCACAAAAAATATTGGGGTGAATAATTGGATAATGGGTGTCATTTTGGTATTAATATCTTTGACGAAGGTAGGGCCCCATCCATGCAGGGTCACTCCAAACGGTAGGACAAATCGCCTCGATAGAGCAAGACCAGCGGCAAACCCGCCGAGCAACATCGGTGCACCCATCTTGTGCGCCAACCATGCAAAAAATAACACCAGAGAAACGATCATTGTTGGAATTAGTCCGGGGATTTCACTCACTTCCTCAAAGTGATTGATGACTATAGATATTAACTTGGCCGCGATGGGAGCCAGAAAAAAGAAAGCCCCCACTACCATGACAACCTTTGCGGCATTGTTGAAGTTTACACCCCCTCCAATAGAGAACTCGTAAAGTAACGCCAGAAGAATCACACCCAAAACATCATCGAGAACCGCGGCCCCCAATATAATCCGGCCTTCGTGGGTATTCTGGCGCTTGAGGTCGATGAGGACACGCATAGTTATCCCAATGCTGGTGGCAGTAAGGGTGCCGCCAATAAATAAAGACACCAAGATGGGAATACCAAACACCCAATACCCTACAGAGAATCCAAGCAAGAAGGGCACCGCAAATCCCACAAGTGCAACCACCATAGACTGAAACCCAGTTTCGGCTAGCCTTTTGACATCCGTTCCCAGACCCACCTCAAATAAAAGCAGAATAATACCTATTTCTGCCATGAACTTAATAGCTTCAATAGGCTCAACCCAGCCCAGCAGGCTTGGCCCAAGTATTATCCCTGCTATCAATTCACCGATTACTGAAGGTAAATTAAGATAGTTTGCTAGTTCTGCAAATACCCGAGCGGCCAGGAGAATGATCAGTAGAATTAGAAAAAAATCGTGGGTCTGCATGGAGGTATGTAAGTCGTAATAATTATTGCTCGCCAAGTTAAGTGATGGCATACTGGCCCCACACTTGGCGTTTATTCAGATTGGAATATACGCAGGGATTTCAGATGAGCCAGGGTCGCCCTGAGAGTTTCTTTGGTTTTTCCCGAAAAAAAGTTACCCCTTATATCCAGCTTTTTTAATTTAGGAAAATTTTTTGAACTCGCCAGAGCCAATGCTCCTGCATCCCGGACTTCATTCCACCCCAACTGTAAAACCTCAAGGTTAGGGAAACTGGAAGAGTTGGCAAAAGCCACAGTACCTTCATCAGCAAAAAAATTATGTCTTAGTATCAGTTTTTTGAGTTTTGGCAACCGCGCAGACTGCGCAAGATACTCAGCCCCTATTGGACTGATGTCGTTATATCTCAAGTCGAGTATTTTTATTTTTTTTAAAAATTCCTGTTGAAGAAGGAACTTCAGCCCTTCATCGCCTATTTTTTTTCCCGACAAGTTTAAGACTTTTCCTGCCCTTGAAAGGTTTTCAGTAAATAGTTTCCCGTAGTCAACAGGCTCTGCCAGATCAACCTGGGCACCGACTGGGTTTATTGATAGAAGAAGGAAGGAGAAAGTTAACAGGAATAACCATTTTCGTTTCTGCATTTGGAAGATCAGTCCTCTGAGTCTTTATTCTCGGCGGCTCGGGCCTTAAGCTCTTCCCAGCTATTGATTAAATCTTCGTCATCCTCATCCGAGGCCTCTTCATAATAAAAATCTTTCAGGTTATCGACATGAAGATGGCAAAGCCGAGTACGACATTTTGCTTTTTGAAGCGATTCAATCCCTTCTCGTCTGATCCGATTTGAGGTAATAAACAAGTGTTTCAGCTTTGAAAGTGTTTGAGATTCTGCAATGGCTATGGCCCCTTCATCTTCAACAAGGTTGCCATAAAGGCTGAGTTTTTTCAGGTTGCTCATATAAGGGGATTCTGCAATCGCCTTGACCCCGTCATCGCTGATAACATTCCCATAAATATCCAGATCTGTCAGCTGTTTGAAGTTTTCCGAATTAGCAATAGCCACACATCCCTCATCGCTGATATTGTTGTTAGGCAGAATCAGTTTTTTCAACCTGCGCAAGTTCTTATTCTGAGCCAATGTGATGGCTCCCTTGTCCCCAATATTCTGGTTACTCAAGTCGAGATTTTTTTTGTCTGGAGTCAAAAACTGCTTAATAAGGAAATCAACACTTGCCACGACCAGTTACCTCTTCTCAGGTTGATGATAAAAACAAGGATGATTCATTATAACACATCCCTGCCTTTAACCCACAAGCATGACGTATCGAAGCAGAAACAGAATAGCTATGAGAATCATAACGGGATGGACAGCTTTGCCCGAAAAGATTTTCAAAATAGGATAAGTAATAAAACCCAGGGCCATGCCATCGGCAATACTATAGGTTAAAGGCATGCCCACAAAAGTAAGAAAAGCGGGAAGTGCTTCATCCCATTTTTCCCAGTCAATACGGGTCAGGTTGGAGGCCATGAGACAACCCACAATGATCAACACAGGGGCTGTAATGGGATAGAGCGTTTTACCCGTTTCCAGGGTATAACCCCCTCCAATCATTTGAGCCAGTGGGGAGAGGAAAAGCGCCAGCAAAAACAGAACTGCAACCACAATAGCAGTTAGACCCGTGCGCCCCCCTTCCGCCACACCTGTTGAGCTTTCGATATAACACACCACCGTAGAGGTTCCCATGGCGGCTCCCGCAGTGGTTGCCACCGCATCCGGCAGGAACGCCCGAGTTGCCCGAGGAAGTTTCCCCTTTTCCATGAACCCTGCTTGCTGGCTGACTCCGACCAGGGTGCCTGCAGTATCAAACAAGTCCACAAAAACAAAAACCATGATTACGGTGACCAGGCCCAGGTCAAGCGCGCCTGGAATATCCATTTTCATCAAGGTGGGTCCCATATCAGGGGGTAGAGAGACCAGCCCCTGGTAGTTTACCAATCCGAGAGGAAGTCCCAGCAGGGTAAATAGAAACATGCTGATTAAAATCGCTCCCTTGATTTTTCTCTGCATAAGAATCCCGATCAGGATCAACCCTGAAAGGGTAAACACCACGGGAAGGCTTTTCAGGTTTCCCAGTTTTACCAAAGTTCCAGGATTCTCTACTACCAGGCCACCTTGGACAAACCCGATAAAAGCAATGAACAATCCTATCCCTCCGGCAATCCCACATTTAAGAAAATCAGGAATCAGGTTCAGAATCAGTTCGCGTACTCGAATAAGGGTGAGAACAATTAAAATAAGACCAGAACAAAATACTGCACCCAAAGCTGTTTCCCATGAAATTTCCTGGCCTATGACAACGGTGTAAGTGAAGTAAAAATTGATTCCCATTCCAGGAGCCAGGGCAATGGGGTAGTTGGCCCATAACCCCATTATCAGACTCCCTAAAGCGGCGGAAAGGCAGGTTGCCGTCATCACCGCCCCGAAATCCATTCCCGTCTCGGACAAAACAGCAGGCTGGACAAAAATTATGTAGGAAGCAGTGAGGAATGTGGCCAAACCAGCCCTGATTTCAGTGGAGATATCAGTCCCGTTCTGGGTTAAGAGAAAAAACCGATCGATTCGATGTTTAAGAGATTGCACAAAAACCTTCTCGCATTCAGAGAGTTTTCTGCTTCACGATTTCAGGAATTGTTTTTCAACCAGAGCCAACTCTTCATCCCGTGTGTTTACTTTACCCATTAGCCGTGCCTCGCGAAGCGCGTTGAACACGGACTGGAATATTGGGCCAGGTTCCAGTCCTATTTTTACCAGGTCGTCACCTGTTAATGAAGGCTCTACTTTACCTTGATACTGTGTAAAATAGATGTTCGCATATTGATTGAGCCGATCTGATGAAGACAAGGCAAGCAAAAAGATAACTGCTTCAATAGATAGATGGGCAAAGGTATGGTAGATCTCTTTCGGGTCCCATTCCTTTTTTGAGTTCAAGCGTTTTACACTTTCACGGCATTGAGCCCTACTTTGCTCCAGAGAGTTTTTCATTCGAGTTGTTAACTGGAGTCGAGCAATAGCATTTGAATATGCATCTTCTTCCAGGGAATAGAACAGTCCCAGAAAATAGACCTGCCAAACTTCCGGTTCTCTGGGAAGGTTGACCATCCCCGCCCAGGAAAATACCGCTTCCAACCTATCCAGCATCTCCAGGTCTTTGGGATCTTTCATCATGTCCTGGGAAACAAATCGAAAAAGGTCAAACTCCAGCATTCTACGAACACAATCCGTTGGGCGTTTCTCCTTGAGGATCGATTTGATTTCGTTGAATAATCGCGTTCCACTTAGAGAATCAATCAGGCGCTTTTTAATTGTGTTTCGTATAAACGCTTCAGCCTGTTTGCCTATTTTGAAACCAAATCTCTGCTCGAATCTTATAGCCCTGAATAAACGGCAGGGGTCCTCAATAAAACTTAAACTGTGCAGAACATGGATTTCCTTATTTCTTAAATCTCTTTCCCCGTTAAAAAAATCTATCAGACAAAAAGCGTTTAACCCGGTCAGCTTTATTGCCATACTGTTAATGGTAAAGTCACGGCGAAAAAGATCAGACTTTACCGAACTTTTTTCCACTGTAGGCAAAGCACCGGGATGCTTGTAGTATTCCATGCGGGCTGTGGCCACATCTATACGATAACCATCAGGAAAAATGACTACGGATGTTCCAAACTCTTCATGCGTCTTCACCCTGCCACCAAATTCTTCAGCAAGACAAGTCGCAAAAGGGATCCCTTCATCTTCAACGACAATATCAATATCCTGATTAGGAATATTTAAAAGCAGGTCTCTAACAAAACCACCCACGGCATAAATGCCTTTACCTTCACGCTCTCCAAGTTGGGCAATGCGGTCAAGAAGCTTGTAAATATCCTTATCCAGCCTTTCATTGACCAGGCTCTTCAGGTTTTTCGGTGCAACCGCTCTTCCCAGAAACGGAATATTTGCTGAATTCCCATTTTGTGCCATGTCATTGTGCATTACCCGGAGCAGATCGCCTCGACTTACAACACCTATCAATTTACGCTTAGAGTCAACAACGGGAATAAGCTTCTGTTTCTCCTCAATCACAAGTGGAATCACTGACTTAAAATAGGCATCGGGAGTCGTGACTGAAAAGTTGCTTATCATCAAGTCTTCCGTACGGTCCGCTTGCATAGCATGATGAATTGCTTTTTCCACAATCTGGCGAGTGATCAGACCTACAGTTTGCTCACCCGATAATACGGGTAGCGTGTTTAAATTATAGTGAGTCAACTTTTTTTCCACGCATCGAATAGTATCCTCTTTATCCACTGCAATAGCGGGAGCATGCATGATATCTCTGATGCGGCTCAAAGGTTGAACAGTGCGTTCCAGATTCACAAGCAGTTTTTCTTTTACCTGTACTAGCGTGAGTTCCTTAATGGCGGCGGATGCCGCACTTTCATGACCTCCGCCCCCGAATACCTGAGCCAGCTCTGCAACATTGACTTCCGGGATACTGCTACGCCCGATCAAGTAGACCCTGGTATCCAGCCGAATCAAAGCAAACACTGTAGACAGGTTTTCCAGATCCATAACATTTTGAACCACATAAGCCAGATCTCTGACAAAATGATCGGAGGATGCTGTAGTAATCGCGACTTCAATACCGTTGATCGGGTAGCTTTCCAGACTGGATACCATTTCATTAAAAATATCCAGTTGTTCCGGGTTCAACCTTTGCCGCATATAAGTGGAAACCCGGCTCAAGTCCGCTCCTCTTTTAATCAGGTCACCAGCCGCAAACAGGTCCTCCGGAGTTGTGGTAACGGTGACAAGGGAATGTGTATCCTGATAAATCCCCAGAACCATCAAAGTACTTTCCTCTGGAGTGAGAGGTATTCCTTTTTCGAGGAGAATTTCGTGAAAGATCGTAGTGGAGGCCCCTCTTTTTTTTATTATTGCTCGTCCCAATTTCAATTCAGGTTGTGGGTCCGGGTGATGATCATAAATATAAACCTCTATATCAGGATTATCCATAAGAGGGCCGAATACCCCGATCCTTTCCGGAGCATGGGTGTCGACCACCACTAAAAGGCTGATCTGATCTAAATCAATATCCTTGATTCGTGTGAAATGCAGAGCCGGACTTTTCTCTTTCAAAAATTCTTCCACTAAGCGCTCGGTGGAGCCCGGAAGCACCAGATGAGCCTGTGGATACAATTTTTTAGCCGCCATCATGGATGCCAGGCAATCAAAGTCCGCATTCAAATGTGTTGTGATCACTTGCATTGTTCAAAAATCACGTTTCTATGGATTACTTTTTCTAATTGTACATACCTTGACAATCAGAGTTTATCCTATTACGTCAAAATAAGGAAAGACGATTATCCATCGTCCAGCGGGAAGAGTGGCTCCACAGAATACACTTCTTGCAGAGTTATAGACTGCTATTTTTTGGCTCCCACCTGTAACCGGGTGATAAAGGGAAGACTCTGAGGAAGGGTACAAAGATTGTTGTCGCATGCACGATACAACAATTTGCCGTTTATGGAATAACTTCCAGGCTTAATTAATTCGGGCACATCAAAAAAATTTTGGAATTCTGCATGGGCGATATGACCTTTGACCATTTTTGCTTGCGCGTCATCCTGAATCAGGTGGGTTGAAGATTCCTTCCAGTACTCCACACTTTGGAATACATTATCTTCTATTAATATTCGAGTTGCCAGCAACTCATTTCCGTCCATAGGTTGCAGGGAATAAATATGCCAACCCTCTTCAATCTGGATAGATAGAAATAACTGGAAACGTTCTCCCGGGAAAACGGGATCGGGATCCGTCAAAGTACTTAGTTTTATCCCGGGACTTGAAGGCACAGGGGTCGAAAAAGGTCCAGATTCGGCAAACAAATGAATCGGGATAAGTATTCCAGCCAGAAAAAAAATCAGTGTCCTGATCATGATACAGGTGGGAAAAGTAAAATTATCGGTTTAATTTAGCTTCGGTACGAGTAGAGGCAAGAAATCTTTCTATTTCACGAATAAACTTTTCTTCAGAAACAGCACCCGAAAACATTTTTCCTGAAACGGTTTTAAACTCGGGGTCGTAAGCGCCTAAAATAAAAGTTGGGGTTCCTTGAATTCCCAGGGCAACTCCATCACGAATATCATTTTGAATCCGCTCTTCATACTTTCCATTTCGCAAACATTGTTGGAAAGCCGGGATATCCTCGATTCCCGCAAGTTTGACCCGTTTCATAATTTCATTTTCACTTGTGGCGTTAGAATCATTTTCATAGAAAAGTTCCTGAAGCTCCCAGAATTTATTTTGGTCTCGGGCACACTCAACAGCCTGGGCCAACACCTTCGCCTCTTTATGAAAAGGAAGGGGAAAGTGGCGATAGCCAAACTGCACTTCATTGGGATATTTCTTTCTAAGGTTTTGTAAAGTGTTTTGCACACGTTTACAAAACGGGCATTGAAAATCAGAATACTCCAGCACAAAAACCCGCCGAGTAGAAGGAACCTCTTCTTTCGCCCACAACATTGCCGTGCCAACACCTGCCACCAAATGAAAATCATTGGGGGGCGTCAAGTAAACCTTGGCCCAGCCTTTTTGCACTGCATGTTGATATTGCCGTTCAATATGAACCTGTCGAAAACTTTTTTCCAGGTAATCCCTAATTTCAGGACTAACCTTAGTCAGGCTTCCCAACTCTTTAATACCGGAGTTGCTGTCATAAAATTTTTTAATTTCCGCTTCCGTGACCTTGGGAACCTGATCCAAAATCAAGTCAGGATGCTTCTCTATAAGCCGGTCGAGAATTTTTTCCTTCAAGGCGCGGGTCTGCATATCATACAATTGATTGAGTGCCTCCTGGATACGGACATGCTTGAGTTCATCCAGATAAACCGGTTTCCCATCTACTTCCGCTACGATAGGATTATTCGAATAAATGGGAGTTTTGATTCCGTCTGCAAATACCACAGCATTTCCGATTGCGAACAGAATGAGGGGAACTGCCACTATTTTATTGATCAATAATTTGCAAGAAAGGCGAAAAATCATGAGGAACTTTTAAAGAAAGGAAAAGCCCTTTTTAAAGGGTCGTGGGCAATACAAGAAAGTTTAAAAACCAGCTTTATAATTATTATCTCTTAATACCACCTTGAAACGCAATGCCGATTATAATTAAAAAACGCTTTTCTACTTGAACCAACCCGGCGATCTGAAAGCAAATAAGCACCCCAAAATTTGTCGGGAGAGTTCGTTTGTCCTCTTAAGCTTAATCAGTAAGTTTTTACCAGACTATTCAGGATTAAGAAACTTGTGGCAGTTATCAGCCAGTCTCATGAAAGCTTTGGCGGCTTCGGAGTCTGGGCGAGATAAGACAACGGGTTCACCGCTATCGGAATTGGCAACAATTTCCCCATCCAAAGGAATACTTCCCAGGTAGGGCAACACAAGTTCTTCTGCTAATTTTTTACCGCCGCCTTTTTTGAAGACATCAATGTCTTCTTTGCAATGCGGACAGGACATCGTGCTCATATTTTCGATCACCCCTACGATAGGGACATTACTATCACGGGCAAAAGAAATCATTTTTCGAGCATCCAGAATCGCCAAATCCTGAGGGGTTGTAACCACTACGGCCCCATCTACATCACCAATAAAGTCGATAATCGTGATTTGCTCATTTCCCGTACCTGGGGGAAGGTCGAACAGGAGATAATCCAGCGGACCCCAGTTAATATTTCCTAATAATTCAATAATAAAGTCATATTTAACCGCATCCCTCCAGGCAATATGCATATTAGGGTCTTCAATGAGAAACCCTAACGAAGCTACCTTGAGACCATTGCGGGTCTCATAGGGATCAATACCAACGTCCGTGGATTTCAATCGAACATTTTCGGCCTGCAACAATTTCGGAATATTGGGACCATGAAGGTCTGCATCGGCCAACCCTACCGCAAATCCTTTTTCCGCCAGAGCAATGGCAAGATTAGTAGTTACAGTGCTTTTACCGACCCCACCTTTGTTACTGCCAATAATAAGCTTATGCTTGATTTCATTCATCCGCTTGTTTACAAGCCAGCGATTATGCTCGTTTTTGTCAGCTTTGCAGTCGGTCTCATTATTAAATTCACACATTTCACAAGTGTGAAGGAGTCGACATTCTCCTGTAACTACCATCTAAACCTCCTGAATAAATACATAATGGGCCTCTTTTTCCAAGAAGTCCCCAAGGAAATGAAACTGAACATTGAGGTTATGGAACTCAGATTACGTTGTCAAGGGAAATAGGTTAAAAACCACTCATACTGGCTAGAGTTCTTTAGTTTTTCTGAAACTTTATTAGGGTTTTTTAATCTAAACGGGGTGCCCCTAGTAGAATTTAAAAAATTTGGGGTGCATCCAAAACATAGACGGTTTTTGAAATCGTCCAATTTGCCATTCTTATCTGGAGCCTGGAAATAATGAAAAGTATTTACTCAAAACTGATTATGTTGTTTGTTTTCCTTTTTATTACTGGAGCAACCAACACATTCGCCGGTAATGCCGTGACGATTACCGATCCGCCCAATGGAGCTATGGTTTCCGGGCTTGTAAAAGTATGCATGGCTACAGAAGGCGTTGAAGTTGAGCCAGCCAAAAAAGGCGTTAACGAAGGCAAAGGTCATCATCATATTATTATTGATGTGGACCTGCCCAAAGACCTAAGCAAACCCATAGGAAAAGATGCGAACCATATCCATATGGGAGATGGCTCCACCTGTAAAGAGATAAAACTATCTGCCGGTAAGCACATTATCCGCACCCTGTTTGCTAAAGGCAATCACGTCCCCTATAATCCGGCATTGACCGCAACAGTGACCATCAACGTTAAGTAAAAAACTCTTAAATCCGGGTCGGCAATGTTTCGGCTCGGATTTTTTCACCTACTGGACTTTATTA
>JABIXH010000011.1 GCA_018664975.1 Nitrospina sp.
AATGAAACGCGCGAGGTCATCAAAAAAGCTGTTGATCTTTTGCCAGAAAAGGAAAAAGTGGTTTTCTTATTGCGAGATGTAGAGGGCCTCTCTACCGAAAAAGTGAGTGAAATTCTAGATCTGACCATTCCGGCTGTAAAATCGAGGCTACACCGAGCCCGGTTGTTCTTAAGAAAAAAACTTTCTGGCTATTTTGAGGAATATAATTCCAAAAAGGGGGAAATATGATCTGTTGCAAAGAGTGTATTGACCTGCTGTTCGATTATTTTGAAGGAGCCCTGGATCAAGACACCACTAAATCTCTTGAAGAACATTTTGAAGATTGCCCCCCTTGCATCGCTTTTTTGAATACATACAAGTCGACAACCCTCCTGTGCAGGGACACCTTGAATCAAGTTGAAATACCTGATGAAGTACGCCATACCCTGCAAAATTTTCTAAAAGAGCATAAAAAGGAACAGGAAAAGAAGTAGTGCATCTCCCCAATATCTTTGACATTAAACTGAAGATATCCGGCGCACAATACATTGACAAATCCAGCGGGTTTATCTATATTTTTTAAATAGCTTCGTATTCCTGGTTTTACAAGTTAAACTCAGTGCGATCGCTTATAACGCTCTTTCGAGGCAAAGAACATGGTTGAAATGAAAGTTGAGGGCCTAACGTTGGATCCACTGACCAACATGCCTATCATTATTTTGAAAGATTCAACCGGTTCCAAGGCTCTTCCCATTTGGGTGGGTTATTTTGAAGCAAACGCAATCGCTCTGGAAATAGAAAAAATCTCTACGCCCCGCCCCATGACTCATGATTTGCTCAAAAACCTGATTCAAAATATGAAGGGGGAAGTCAATCATATCCTGGTCAATGAATTAAAAGACAATACCTTTTACGCCATTATTTCATTGGCATGTGGAGATGTTACGCTTGCTATAGACTCACGACCCTCTGATGCTATCGCTCTTGCATTGAGAACCAAGGCGCCTATTTTTGTTGAAGAGAAAGTGATTGAAGCCGCTAAAAGCCTGGACCTCCCCGACCTGGATAAAACAAATACGACAGATGACAAACAGTGGAAAGACTGGTTGGATAAAATAAAACCGGATGACTTCGGCAAACTGTGATACGGCAATGACGTTGAGACACCCTGCCCGCTTGAACTCCCAACCCTGACTCTTTTCCCGCTTTTCCCTATGAAAAAAAATGCCGGATTCTTTCAGGGAAAACAAATTAGCCTCATATTTTCAGGGAAGAGGAGCCTGTGAAAAACATAAGGTTATTTTGCAAGCAAAAGCCAACTGTGGACAAGCAGGTTGTCAGTGACCTGACCAAATGGTTACGGGAACGGGGTTGCAATATTTATATGGATCAAGACACCGGCGAACTGATCGGTGAAACCGCTACCTGCTCCAAGGAAGAAGTTCCCGCAAATTCTGAGTTGATCATAGTGCTTGGAGGGGACGGAACCCTGCTAAATGTGGCCCGCATCGTCCACCCATACAATGTTCCCATTCTGGGAGTTAACTTTGGGACATTGGGTTTTTTAACCGAAACCACCCTGGGAGAACTCTATTCCACCCTTGAAAGTGTCTTAAACAAAGAGTGTAAAATCGAACAACGTATGTTGCTGAATGCCTCCCTTTGGCGTGGTAATACGAAAATGTATGATTTTAATGTATTGAACGATATTGTGATCAATAAAGGTGCTCTTGCAAGAATCATCGACCTTACAGTACAGGTCAACGACCAACCCATGACATCATACCGGGCCGATGGATTGATCATAGCCACACCAACTGGCTCCACAGCTTATTCTCTATCAGCGGGAGGCCCCATCATTCACCCCAGCATGGAAGCTTTGGTTTTAAGTCCGATTTGTCCCTTTACCCTGACCAATCGACCTATTGTCGTACCGGATACCTCAAGAATCAAAGTCCAACTGGCCAAGTGCGATGAAGACGAAGATGTCAGGATTACGCTTGATGGGAAAGTGGGTTGTGCCATGAAGTCTGGCGACATCCTTGAAGCAGAAAAAGCACAGGTCTCAGTAAAACTGGTGCAGGCCCCCGGAAAAAACTACTACCAAACGCTGAGAAAAAAACTTCATTGGGGAAGCACAGCCGAATAAAACCTAAAAATTCCAGTCCCCATCAGGCCCTAATCACCCTGTTATTGATTAGATCCAATTATGAACCAAAATATCATTGCCTGCGGTCAAAAAGTTTATGTCGGAACCCGCGTGGTTTTATGGGACGAAGGGTTTGTTTGCCCAAACAAAAGAGGCCGGTCTACCTGCTCCCATCACGACACAAAACTCAATGACGCACCTTCCAGAAAAAATTCGGCCTATAAAATTCTTAAGCCTCAATTAGCTTACGAGGAACTGATTCAGTGTGTACACCAGTTTGTTCTGCATTACGATGCTTGCTACAGCTCCCTACACTGTCATCAGTTGATGACAGAAAGCTCATTCAAAGGTAGTCATTTTTACCTGGATCTCGATGGCACCATTTACCAGACCTGCGACCTATACTGGAAAACCAATACCGCACCTGCAGATGATAGGCAAGGAAACGAAAGGGCCGTTCATGTCGAAATGGCAAACCTCGCATCGGAAGCCCTGGCCCGCGAATCAGAATGGCTCCCTTCCAACCAAGACAAATATCAAAAGAAAAAAGGTCAATGGATATTGGATTTGCCAAAAGACTACCGCAAAGAGCTTCAAGTTACAGGATTTAAAATCACTCCATCACGCACGCATGGTGAAAGGGGATACTTCAGCAAAAAAATAAATGGTCGAGTCGTCCGCATGTGGGATTTTACAGAGGAACAATATCAGGCCTTGATCAAACTCAGCATTGGGATCAACCGCCTTCTGCCCAGAGTTAAGCTGCAAGTACCCTTTGATAAAAAATCGGGCAAACATCCTCTGGATAGATTAAAAAACTATTCCAATTTTTCAGGCATCCTGGGTCATGCTCATGTTCAACAAGGCGAGAACGGCGTAGAGTGCAAATACGATCCCGGCTCAGCTTTCAACTGGCCCCGGTTGAGAAAAGTGTTTGCCCTGCACGGCAAACGAAAAGGGACATGAGTTTCTCCTGGTCTCAGTAAATTTTTAGGTTTTGGTTCCACCTGCGGAAATTGAGGTTGACGTTTAGCTCGGTTTGGGAGAAGCTTGATACATTCAATAAACTTTGCTACAAATCACCCCATGCATTTGTCTATTTTCATCCGAATTTTAATATTTCTGGTTGGAACAGCAATTCTTTTTCTTCCCCAATGGGTTGCCGCCGAAACCTGGTATGTTAAAAAATCGCACACCAAACTACAGGCCGAAGCTTCGGCACGTTCCAAAGTTTTGAGTAAACTCGAACAAGGAACCCCGGTGAACGTAAAGAAAAAATCTGGTAAATTTTTTCAGGTTTCTACAGGTGGGAAGTCTGGCTGGGTTTTTCGTTTCAAGCTTTCCAAAAAAGCACCGGCAGGGGGACAGGATGAAGGAGATGTGCTGGGTGCCCTGGGGGGAAGCCAGAAAATGGCCGCCCGGGAATCGGCTTCGGGTTCCAGCATAAGAGGCTTGAGTCCCATATCTGAGCAACATGCCCGGAAAAAAGGAGCTACCTCTGAAAGCATTCAGGCGGTTAAAGACATGGAAAACTATATTGTTATGCCCGAACAACTGGACCGGTTTCTTGAAAATGGTAAACTGGGTGAGTATTCTCAATAAAAATTAAATATGCGCAAAATCAATTTTAAAATTTCCTGGTTTTCTTTCTTTTGTTTAAGTTTGAGTGTCCTTTTATTCTGGGCCGCTCCGTCTTATTCTTTCAATTTGGGCAAAATATTGAAGGATGTGGAAAAGTCTACTCAACCCGAACCCCAACAGAGAGAAATAGATGTTACGATACAGGAACCCACGTCTCCTCCTCCCGAATCGCAACAAAGCACTGGCAATGGGGGACTGATCGGTTTAGGTCAATCGCTGGGAGTGTTTGACAAAAAAACTTCCAAAATTCTAAAACAAAGTGTGAACACCCTTCAGGCTCTTCAACCCATTGCCTACAAGGAAGAGAAGGCTATTGGCGGAAGGTTGGCGGTTGAAGTATTCAGTCGCTATGGGGGTGTTTATAATGATCCGAAATTGCTTAACTATATCAATCTGGTAGGTCAGGCCGTTGCGGATGTTTCCAACCGCCCTGACATTGACTACCATTTTGCGATTTTAAATACAGAGTCTCCCAATGCTTTCGCAACCCCAGGGGGTTATGTTTTTGTCAGCATTGGATTATTAAGGATGATCAAAAATGAAGCGCAGTTGGCAGGAGTGCTGGCGCATGAAGTTGCTCATATCAGTCAAAAACATGCATTACAAACATTGGAGAGAAGCCGGAGTCTGCAAGGGATCAGTGCCCTGTCGTTAACGGTGATGGATAAAAACCCCGGACTGTTTGATAAATTGATCGATGAAGTGTCCAATGTCCTTTTCACCAAGGGCCTGGACAAAAATCTTGAGTTTGAGGCGGACCGGTATGGGCGGGAATTCGCCTACCGCATGGGCTACTATCCAGGTGGACTCCAGAACTTTATTCACAAACTGGGAGCAAGCAAAGAAAACGGAAACTCAATATTTATGAGCACCCATCCCTCAACAGGCGAACGATATAACAGATTGAAAAAAACCTGGAGCCGATACAAAAACGCCTCTCTTTACCCCGTACTGGGAAGGCGGTTCCTTTCTGCATTCAAAAGACCGGATAAATCATGAAAACTAATTCCATTTTCCGGGATGAACTTCCAGGAGAAAAAAAGAGCATTATTAATCTGTTAATGACTGGCTACATCGTTGTCATTTCATGTTTGGGCTATGCGGCATTCTTTCTCTACGTTCAATTGGGACAGGTTGAGAGAATTGTCGGAACCATGAATACTCAGACTTTAGCTCCAGATCAAATGGAACTATTAAAGGAGAGAATTATTCGCAGTGCCGTACAATTAAAAAATGAGATGATTGGAATGGCGATTTTTGGAAGCTTGATTTCGATTATTGGCGGACTCTATACCATCAAAATGGTGATTAAGCCGCTGAAAAAACTGGTAAGGTATGCGGAGGAGAAAGGTACCACCGAGCTTCCTGAAATAAAATCCAATACCGAACTCAAACAGTTGGCCACCGCGATCACACTATTGACAGAAAACATGAATCAGAGCCCCCCCTTAGAAAAAGAACAACCACAAAAATCCTCTTAACTAATTAAACCGGCATCTGAATTCAAGAATCGTTGTAATCCCTCACTTTGCCTTCCAACTCGTCCTCGAAGGAAACAACCTCCCTCCTGGGAATGCCAACTTCCTTCAAAAACTGAATAAAGTATTTATAGGTCAAGGCCTCTTTCAAACCTAAGATCGCCTTCTGGATCATCTGTGGAGACTGCACAACCGGCACCAGATCATTACAAAGCAATTCCACCGAATACGGTTTATTGGTAAGCCGGGCCATAAGGGATGAAACTTTAGAAATTTCCAGCCCCTGCCGAAAAACATTCTCATCTTTAATTTCCATTTTTACATACTTCACACATTTTTCGTGAAGGATAAGCCGTTTTTCCCAGAATTCGGATTTTTTCCATTTCTCAAATCTGACTTTAACAGGTTGGAGCGTGTTCAATTCTCGTATTTCTTCCTCACGGGATTGGTAATCTTTAAGGAGAGCTTTTTGTACCTCGATTCGGTTCAGCAGTTCGTCATCGTAATATTTTTCGTGAAATTTCTTGTCTGCTTTTCTTTTGGCCCGCCATTTATCATAACGGAGGTCGATCACCTCCTCCTTGGTCATGGATTCAATTTCCTGATAAAGATGCTGAGTTTTTTTGATATGTAAAGACTTGGCCTCTTCAATCATTTGAGCATATTTTTCCGGATTCTTTTCCTCCAGCTCTGCAAGTACAGGTTTAAACGCTTCCCAGCGAAGATTAGCCTGCCATCCCCCAAAAATCAGGCCCCCGAAGATCAGCAGTTTGATGAGTTTTTTCATAATTTTTTACTCTAATTAAAAACCAGGGAACTCAATTTTCTAAAAACACTTAATTGTTTCGAAAATACAAACCCAACCTTCATAACTTATCGGTTTTTGGTAAAAACTGTTTACCCCTGAACTATATCAAAGATTTTTTATCTGCTGAGGAGGACTGCTTAAAATGGCAGGTTTTATATCGTTTCAGTTCCTACGTGGAAAAAAGAGGTGTTTTGCGAAGCCCAAACAGCATTTAAATGAGCAAATAAAATAGGGCGGGAGTTACTTAATGCTTGAAGTGCCGGGTGCCCGTGAACACCATGGCTATTTTGTGTTCATTAGCCGCTTGGAGAACTTCTTCATCTCGAATAGAGCCTCCGGGAGAAATTATAGCAGTAATTCCATTTTTTGCCGCTTCGTCAACCGAGTCCCGGAAGGGGAAAAACGCATCGGAAGCCATTACCCCTCCTGTTAAAGGTTTACATGCCTTCTCAACCGCAACACGGGCAGAATCAACCCGGCTCATTTGCCCTGCCCCAATACCCAGAATTTCCTGGTCTTTGGCATAAATTATGGCATTAGACTTAACATGTTTGGCCACAACCCAGGCAAATTTCATATCTTCCATTTCCCGGTCATCGGGCTTTCTTTCGCTAACTATTTTGAGTTGATCCTCAATATAAGTCAACGTATCTGGACTTTGGACTAATAGTCCACCCCCTATCCTCTTCAAATCATATTTCACATTATCTGTAGAAGATCCCATTTCAGGCATCTCCATAAGCCGAACATTTTTTTTCGCAGAAAATATTTTCAAAGCTTCTGGATCAAATCCGGGTGCCACAACCGCTTCAACGAAATTTTTAACGATTTCTTCTGCAGTTTGGGCGGTAACCCGTCTATTGAAGCCAAGAATTCCTCCAAATGCGGATGTCGGATCCACCTCACGGGCCAGGACAAATGTATTGAATTGGTCATCGCCCAGGGCCACCCCGCATGGATTGGTATGCTTGATTATTACGGCCGCACCCTTATCAAATTCCTTGACCAGTTCCCAAGCGGCATTTAAATCTATAAAATTATTAAAAGACAACTCTTTGCCCTGAAGTTGTTTGGCCGAGATGATATCGGAAGGCAATGGAGAGCTCTCTTTATATAACGCGGCAGACTGATGGGGGTTTTCACCGTAGCGGAGCTCCTGCACTTTTTCAAAAGGTTGATTCAGCGTAGAGGGAAAACCGGGTTCCTGATTCCATTTTTCGGTTAAATACGTTGATATCAAAGAATCATATCGAGCGGTGTGCGCGAACGCATCCCGGCTCAACTGCCTGCATGTATTGAGTGTTACCGCCCCCTCTTCGATCTTCATTTCCCCAAGAACCCTGCTGTAATCATTCGGACTTACAATCACAACTACATCCTGGGAATTTTTTGCCGCTGACCTAACCATTGCAGGACCGCCAATATCTATATTTTCGATAGCATCTTCTAAAGAACAATCCTTTTGTGCTACCGTTTGCTCAAAGGGGTACAGGTTGATCACCACCATATCAATGGGCCTGATTCCATGATCTTCCATTGCTTTGACATGCTCCGGTATATCCCTGCGCGCAAGAATTCCACCGTGGACCCTGGGGTGTAGTGTCTTGATCCTCCCGTCCATCATTTCAGGAAAGCCGGTATAGTCGGATACTTGAATTACAGGAATTCCGCCCTTACGCAACAAATCGGCGGTACCTCCTGTGGAAAGTATTTCGACACCATATTTCTGGAGTTCAAGAGCGAAATCCAATATACCGGTTTTATCCGATACGCTTATCAATGCCCGTTGAATGGGTCTCATTAAAATAGAAAAAAGTTAAGTTTACTGAGGAAGTTTTTTTTTGGGAGCCGGAGACTTCGTTATCAGAAAATCTGGAGTCAGCGCATTTATCAGTTTCAAAGTCCAAACCGGAAATGAACCATAGGACTCCCAAAGCGCAGGCTCTTCTTTTGGGGGTTGAGTATCAGATTTTTTGGGATCGGTCATTATCCACCTCTCCATTGATTAAAGGGTTCTGGCTCGGGATACAATTGAAGTGCGAAGTCTACACTTTTTTGCCCAAATTTAAAATAAAAATCCCCACCTGGTCCGGAGGCAGGAATATCCCCTTCTATAAGCTTCATGCCCAAAGGGATATATAAGCTATTGTACATTGCTACTCGCCGCTAACCGGATGCAGAGTCCGTGAGCAAACTTCCACTCAATAGGGCGAGTGATATCCAGGCTTCCGTATTGAGTCTCAAGGTTTTTGGAGCATTCAATAAGCAATTCTTTTAAATACGTCTTATCCAAGTCCGTCCAGGCCATAGGTGCTTTCAACAACTCCTGTTCAAAAGAAGTGATTAAATCCTCATTACACACCTTTGCCTCATCACGGAAAATACCTGGTAAAAAGATAATTTCCAGAAAACTCTTTGCCGCTACATCGGGAAGTGGATCACAGGATATCTGACCGAATAAAACAAATCTGGCCAGTGCTGTTGTAGTTAAGATTAAAAGGTTTAAAGCTTCCCGGGTATCTGGGTAATCAAACTCATCCAATGAAGTTAAAAATGTCGACTCATTCAGCCCCAAACCCTGCCTTGCGAAACGGCTGTAAAATTTCCATCGGGTTATAAAGTCATTGACAACTTGTACATCCTTAATGGATTTCGGGTCTCTCCAGATGAAGGAATCTTCATCATGAAGAAACTCTGCAACTTGTGGAAACCGAAAAACCAAAGCTCCCAGCCTTTCCTTGTCTCCCGAAGAAATAAAATTTTCTATATAGGTACCATTCTCATTAATAAAGGTGGTTGCGGCAGTTCGAACCTGCCTTAATTGCTCATAACCCACTTGAAAAAAAGACTGAACCCAAACCTGCCCCAACAAGGCAACTCCCTTTTCTGCATCACCTTCCGCACCCAGCTCCAAACCAATATTTATATAACCCAGTGTCTTTCGCAAAGCCCGGTGTCGGACATCCGTGGAGGACAAATCCAACCCATCGGCAATAATGACCTTGTTAGCCAGGCACACTAGCTCCCAGCGTAAGGCTTCAATCCGGCTTTCATTTTCCAGGCTAGCCAAACATTGAGTTAAAAATAAAGTGTCATCTAAATAAGCCAGAGGATATCGGGGGGAAAGACCTAATTTGCTTGAGGAATATTCTTCCTCAGTAGGTAGCTTTAATTTCAAGGATTCCGGATCCAAGCGGCTATAAATACCTATTGCCTCCTGAAATTCCGGGACGCCTCTTTCGCCGGTACGGACAATCCTCCATTGGTATGCCTTCTCTACTGTAAGAGTAACGGGATACCAAATAACCGCTTCCAAAAGGTTGTATAAAAGGCTTTGATCCCTTTCCGCTAGTAGCAAAATAAGTTTTTTGATTTCTTTACATTTTTCTACCTTGAAAAAAATATCATAGACACCATCCAGAGCAAAATGTTCCAATCCCTCCACCCCTTCATAGGAGTCTGTCATTTCATCATTCTTAAATACTTTTAAAAAAGCCTGAAAGAGGACAACCTTTTGGTCAAAATCTTCACTCAAAAACCATTGCAGAGTTTCAGGGTCTTGGCATTGATCTAATAAAATGATCCAATCCAATGCTCGTTTAGGTTGGAATTTGTCACCCTGCCACCATTCCAAATCAAAAACATATTGCAACTGATCCGGGGAGGCCATTGATAAAACCAAAAGAGAATCCTCTCTACCTACCTCTTTTATCAAGTTGTAAATCTCTTCCACAGGGAGCGATTGAGTCACCTCAACTGCTTTTTCAGAAAGCATGAGAAGATTTTGTTGGAGTTGAGGATCCAGTCCAAGGATATACCCCACCTGTTCTTCCACTGACAGGCCAGACAAAATATCCTCAACCTTTCTTGGCTGGGTTCTCACCCAATCAACAGGAAATGGCAAAGCTTCCTCGCCAAACAGGTGTTTTTTAAAAATTTTATCTTTCATGATACTTAAGTATATAGTTGAACATATTTCATGGACGCAACATGATAGTTGTCAGAATTCTTCCCGTCTTCCCTTCGCGTCGATAGGAATACAAATTTTGAGCAGAACAACAGGTACACTGGTCAATTGAAAAAATATTTTCCGGAAGAAGTCCGGCTTTTTCTCCCTCGATTTTATTCACCGCTACTAAATTCAAAAAATATTTTCCTGGCAGACCGGTCCGGAACCAATTAGCTTCATCAGGGAGCATGTTTTTAAAAGGTTGGACGCAATCATCCTCCACCTCATAACAACATCCCCCAATTGCAGGCCCAAAACCCACAATCAGCTCTTCAGGACGAGACTCATAAACACGGTTCATCTCTCTAACCACCTTTAATAGAATACTTTGCTCCGAGCCCCTCCTTCCAGCATGAATGGCACCGATTACCTTTAATCGCGGGTCATAAATCAAAATAGGAAGACAGTCAGCGGTAAAAACTCCGATAGGCTTTCCCGGAATATGAGTTAACAAAGCATCGGCTGAAAATTTCACCACCTCATTACTAGTGAGGTCTGCATCATCCAATATATAAATTTTGTCGCCGTGAACCTGGTTGACAAAATAAAGGGGTTTGTTTGTTATCCCAATTGACTCCAAAAATCTTTTCACATGATAGTTTTTTTCCCCATTCTTATCATTTCCCAGAAAAAAAAACTCCTCGGTTTTTCCTTGATCATTTCTGAAGTAGCGAGGACTTATGGCGTGAACCAATTCAGAAAATGTTTCGAACTGATTAAATTTGATTTTTTCAAACAAAGCATTCCTAATTTTTTTAATTATTTTTTAAATAATTTTAAAGCACCTGAAAAACAATTCCAGTATACTCGCATAATTAAAAATATAACAAGCAGGGCCTTTCCCCCTTTATTGACGCGGGATTTCCTTGCCCACACACAGATAGCCCCTACAGGCCTATCGTTTATTCTTTCTACTGCAACTAAACAATCCCCCCAAAACATTAATTTTTATTAATATTCGCTTGACATAAAACGCTTATAACATAAAATGATATACGGTATTTGGGCGCTGAAACGAATACCGAATGATGTATGAAAGGAGATCTTGATGGCAACCAAGAAAAAAGCTACTAAGAAAAAAGCTGCTAAGAAAAAAGTAGCTAAGAAAAAAGTAGCTAAGAAAAAAGTAGCTAAGAAAAAAGT
>JABIXH010000010.1 GCA_018664975.1 Nitrospina sp.
AAGAATCGATATCCAATCATCCATAGTGTCGGTAGAAGAAGAGATCATCGAAGTTCCACTTCCTGACGGCGTCCCTCCCGTACTCTTAAAGCCCTTAGCGGGTGGTGCACCAAAAACTGATTCTCCAAAGTCCAAATCGGCTTCTTTAGCATCTCCTAAAACTTCCTCTGGTTCGTCGGTAGATTTAAAGGGTGCACCCATCAAATCACAATCTCCAGAGGCTCCTTTGCCTTTAGCACCCTCGGCTCAGTCTTCAGGTGGTTCTGCTACGCCGGAGTCACCCACGGCGAGTCTGGAAACAGGGGTTACACCACCTATTCCTGATACCCCACAACCCGAGACTCCAAAGGCCAAAGAACCCGTGGCAGGTGCTCCGGTCGTGTCTGATCAAACTCAGTTGCCACAAGGAGACTCTTTGACTCAAAGCGTTACCCCTCAAACGCAAGTACAGGAGGGTTTTGACGAAGGTTTGATTCCCAAATTTCCGGAGTACAAGAAGAGCACTTCAAGTGCCAGTGTGGGGACCGCTGGTCAAAGTTCGGAGTCTAAGCCTATGATATCCAATGAACTGAGGGATCGCATAAAAGCGTTTCCGAGAAGAAAACAAACCGAGGATTAGAGATTTTAAAATAGCTTATTTAATGAGATAAGGCCAGGATATGAACATTCAGAATAAAATAAACCCTCTCTACAAATGGAGGTTGCAAATTGTAGTTATAGGCTTATATCTTCTATCCACCGTTCCCGCATTCGCAATATTAATATGCAACTCTCCTGAATATCGAAATGTCTTGTGTTCTCAATCCACAGAGGCATTGAAAGTTTTTACTGCTCATTTAAATGCGGTTATAAAAGATAAGGGGCAATGTTCCAATCCACCCCCATCGTTCATTGGTATTGAATGTGAGGGGGAATTCCCTACAATTACCTGCCCGGATGATGCACCGGCACAAAAAGCGTTTTTAGATGCCCTGGCAATATGTAAAAAAGCTGAAGAACAGGGCTCTGTTCCGCCAGCTGTGACCCAACCTCCATCGGTGACTCAACCCCCTGCCAAGATCCAATCCCTGAGCACTAGTTCAACCGCTACCGTTCCTCCCAGCAGCCCAAGTACCGCGGTTGTCGTCTCGCCGGAAACGCAGAGACCATCTGTCACAACTCGCCCAAGGGATCCGAATGCTTTTAAAGAGTATATTCCAGAGCTTCCTGGTTACAAGGTGAACGAAACCCTTATACAAGAAGAGTCTGTTTCTCAACCAATGATTTCCAAAAAGTTGACGGAGAGTTTTAAGATTTTTCCAAGACAGTCTATTAAGGAGGAAGCAACCATTGTCATTGAAGTGGTGCCTTGATTTAACAGTTTATGGTGAAACAATAGAAAGGAAACTGGAATAGGGGGTTAGATATTTGATTCAAAGAATCATTCATCATCCATATTTTCCATTTCAAGATTCATGTCATTTATGAGGTCATTCACGGTTCTTTTTTCTCCACCACGAATATTTTCTGCAAGAACTTGAAATGTGTAAACCGGTCCCCAGGGGATGCCCCACCACCCCAGGAAAAAGGCGATCAGGGAATATAATAAAGCAATAACAATCTCATTTTCCTGGCCGCGAATGAGATAGCTGGAATTGGATTTAATGGAAAAAATTATTAGGGAAAAACAGGTCTGGAAACGAACAACTTCTGATTTCGAGGTAACGGTCTTGTTTTCGTATCTAAGTGCTCCATATTGTAATTGTTCCTGGTTTTCATACACCCAGGCCAAAAACTGCTCCGATGCATTCTCCTGCCTCAGAAAATAGACCCAGCTTCCAAACAAAGCTACAGACACTGCAAAATCTACTCCTGCATTGGCGTAATCTCCCACTGTCAGGTTGTAGACCAGTCCTAGAAAAAATAAGACAGAAAATATTAGTAAAACAGCCATGATGAATAGCCTCTTACGGGGAAGGAAAAGTTGACAGGCTATAGTCAAAGGGGCAGCGGCTCAATTAGCTCTATTGGTATCGACCTATTTACCAGCGGCCGTTGGCCGCTACCAGGAGGTGCGCCAGAGTTCTTGAGAAGATTTCATTTTGAAGATTTCGTTAACCTTGCTGATGAAACCCTCGTTAGTGAAAGTTTTTGTGTATTCATCTCCCGCGGTTTTATAAGGATTCCATGACATAGCCAGCCTTTCGATGAACATTTCATCGAGCTCAACATGAGTGATTTTCCGTATAATACCGGAGTCGGAGTCGACCAGAATCGCAACCATATCATAGTCTTCTTTTGCATAGAGGGCTTCAATGAAGCCGGGTGCCTCTTTTTCCTGTTGGGCTGGATTGCAGGGGGTTTCCAGTAGCCAGTCTTCACTGCCTATGGCAAAAATGGGGATGGAGGGAAACTCAGATTCCGTAATCAGTTTTGCTCGCCATTTTTCGCTAAATGCCTTTATTTGTGCTTCTGAGGGATGTGCCAGGGAAGCGACCAGTAGCATATCGCCATTAGGGGAAAAGGAAAG
>JABIXH010000009.1 GCA_018664975.1 Nitrospina sp.
GTTCTCAGTTCAGGGGTTAAATCTGCTTATACCTATGAATATGGGGATCTGTCAGATGCCATGAACGAGGCTTACTGTGAGATTCTTCTTAAAAAACTTCTTGATTGGCAAAAGCAACACGGAAAGTTCAACGTAGTGGTTGGCTGTGAAACTCAGGGTATTCGTATTGGTCATCAATTATCCAAACTCATGAACCTGCCTTTTTATATTATGCCGAAAAAGAGACTGGACTATGTTCAGATTGCCGCGGCCACCTATTCTCCGGATACCCATTGGTTGATTGTCGATGATATCGCTACGACGGGACATAGCTTCATGCGAGCGGTGGATTATCTTGAGGTGGAAGAAAAGCCTGAGACCATTACCTTTGCCTGCATGATCAAACGGAATACCGCAAACCTGGACTATTCAGCGGTGCATGGAGATTTGGAAAAAGAGCAATTAATGGTTCCGGATGAAAGGATGGATTTCATCGACAAACGTCTGGTGGCTTTGTACAGCGAAGAGTAAACGGGTCTTAAAAAATATTTTTTGGCCATGAGCGGCTCATATAAACCAAGAGCCGGCGAATTACCAACTCGTAAAATTTTGAATTATTTTAAGTCTTTTAGCTTCTTTTAATCAGGTAATAGACTTCTCCCCGTTCATGGTAGTGACCGGCTTTGGCCCCGGCTTTTTGACCGGTTCCAAAAAACAGGTCGGCCCGACCCGGCCCCCGAATTGCACTTCCGGTATCCTGATCCACCACAAACCTTGAAATGGGTTGCCAGCGTACAATTTTATTGTTTTCATCAAGCACAGGTTTCTTGATTCGGATGAAGGCTAATCCTCCGGCTGGGTATATGGATTTATCCGTGGCAATGGAACGTCCCCCTACCAATTCCCCTCCTCCTGACCCCCGAGGGCCTTCATTGTTGAGGGTGAAAAAGATATAACGTTTGTTCTGGTAGAGGTATTTGGAGATATCCTGAGGGTTGTCGATGAAATATTTTTTTATGCCCTGCATGGAACCTTGTGAAATTTCAATGACCCCGTCTCGAATCATCAGTTTACCAATTCCTGTATAGGAATATTGGTTGGACCCCTGATAGCCAACTCCCTGTCGACTCCCATCGGGAAACTCAAGAACGCCGGAACCTTGAATATGAAGGAAGAATCGCTCAAGATCATCCTTGAGCCAACCGACTTCCAGGCCCTGGCCCTGCAATGCTCCTTTACGGTCGATTTCTTCACGGGTGAGTTTCCGCCAGGCCTTATCTACATCACGTTTACGCACTTGTTTTATTCCAGTATGGGTGCCAACCAGCTGAATTCCTTTTTTAAGCTTCACTTGCTGGAAGCCTCTTTCCGGCATTTTGTAAATAGGGAAGCGGTAAATAGATGTTCGTACAGGGCTGGCTTGAATAACAGGTCGGTAATAGCCAGTGAACAACATTTTTTTGTTATCCTTTTTACCTTTTCCAACCCGGTAGAGGACAAATTTTTCGGTGACCTCTTTTTTGAACTCCTCGGGAGTGAGGTCCTGCTTCAAAATTTTTAAAAAAGCTTCCAGGGTTTCTACAAGGCGACTACGAGTAAGAGTGAATGTTCCTAATCGTACGGGAGTGGTGGGTTCTTGCTCAAACATGGCATCAAGCTGGTTTTCGATAGCTTTTTCCAGAGAGCCGAAATCCAAATCATCGGCGAACCCTTTCAGATCGGCGAGTGTTTCCGGGTTGTTGAAGGATCCCGATTCTTGTCCTTGGGTGGTTTTTTTGTTCTGCTTCTCAGGGTAAAGCCGGTCCTTTCGATAGCTGAAATCTCGATCCTTGGAACCTTTATGATTTCCGGTTTGTTCGGGGTACGATTTGAGAGGAGAGTCCGGGCCCTTGGTGGAACAAGATGCGATTAAAAAGAAAAGGCATAGAATAAATATGTGCGAGGAAAGTAAACTTTTTTTGGAAAGTGAGCCTTCCGGGATAAATTTCATTCTATCTTCCGATCTGAAAACTTTTGGTTCTAAAGTTCTTTAGCCATTGAATCATTGTGCTTGTTATGGGTGTGTAGGTTGCAAAAAATTTACAGCTCAGCAATGGCTTCGTTAGCCAGTTGGTCGCACCGCTCATTTTCCAGATGACCATTGTGACCTTTCACCCATTTCCAGGTTATGCTGTGGCGCTGAGATAACTTATGAAGTTCTTGCCATTGCTCCTGGTTTTTTACCGGTTGACGTGACGCTGTTTTCCACCCATTGCGAATCCAACCTTTCATCCACTCAGTCATTCCCTTTACGACATATTGCGAATCGGTCGTTAATTTTATCTCACAGGGGTCTTGAAGTTGTTTCAAGGCTACAATGGCGGCGGTCATTTCCATAATATTGTTGGTAGTTTTAGGGTGCGCTCCTTTGATTTCTATATCATCACCATTTTGCCTGATGATGCATCCATAGCCGCCGGGACCCGGATTGCCTTTACACCCCCCATCGGTAAAAATTTCAACTTTATTCATGCTTCGTGTTCTTGAAAAGAGATGGAATATTTGTTTCAGGTAAAAACCTGAGAAGGATTGGAGTTCCCTTTTTTTAGATTGGCTCTAAGCTAACTGGAGTTACTATAACACATTCTTTTTATTGAAGAAATTTGATTCTGGCGATTTTTTGTTGATTCTTCAAAAGGGGTGAGCGAAAAGCTGTGGTAGATTGATTAAAGGTATTTTGTGAGGGGGACATGGAAAAAAGAAAATCAGAAATTTCACCCGGGAAAGTAGACCTGACCCGAGCTTCTTTTCAATGTATGGATGCGATTGAGATCAGCCTCCATATTGAAAAGGATGGTTTGTATTTTTATGAGTCAGCGGGGAAGAAGATTCAGAATCCTCAAGTCAGGGATATGTTTTCCAGTTTAGCGGATGAGGAAAGAGAGCATATCCAAACTTTGCAAGAGAAAGCCAGGTTTTTACAGCCCGCCATCGCAAGCCGTAAGCGGTCCCAAGAGCATTTACAGCTTTTTATAAGGGAAGGGTTGAAGGGAAAAATTTTTCCTGACTTGAAAGACCTTGGGACGCAAAATATTCAAAGCGACAAGCAGGCTCTCGAGTTGGGAATTGAATCGGAAAAAAGATCCATTGAAATTTTGCAAGGGTTACTGGAAATAGAGCGAAAGCTGGATGTGAAGGCTATCTTTTCGCATTTACTGGTTGAGGAGAAGAAGCATCTGTCCTTGCTGGAAGAAATGAAAAAGAAACTCTAATTATGCCTGTATTAATCTAGAATAGCGGTTTTCTAATCCTTGCCGATGTTTGCCGACTTGCAGGAACTGTCGAAAGCTTTCAGTTGTTTAGGGTAATTTATCTTCCAAAAGCCAATTAAACTAAGGTTTAGGGGCATAAATTGGGTTGTTGACGGGGGATACTGTTTGGCGGGGTTTGGAAGATTTGAGGATTATGTTTACGGGAAGAATGAGTCCGGGATATACTAAGTAGTCAGGATGCATGAGGAAGGCCTAAGCTATTTTAGTCATTAAGGTTTGACAACTTTTTTAGGCTGGTTTATTATTAGATTCTTTTTCGCAAAATTTAACTTACAGCCGAAGGATTATCAGAATGAGTCATTACGAGGTCAAAGCTGGGCCGGAGGCATTTTTACCTCCCGCTGCTGCAACTATGGGAAACGTATTGCCTGATCCAGGGGAAGCGCATATTGAAGGAAGAATTGTCCCCGAGGTAGAGGCTTATGAATATCGTGCCAGAAAGCTTTTAGAAGCCAAGGTTCCAACTATTTTTCCAGGACCTCTAGTGCTTTGGAAATGGAACGAGCACGCA
>JABIXH010000021.1 GCA_018664975.1 Nitrospina sp.
ACTGTCGACTCCCCATGTGCTACCTGCCTTTGCAAGTTGCTGAGGTCAACCACATCAAAATCTATCAAGCCCAGATTACCCACTCCGGCCGCCGCAAGATACAGCGCCAAGGGCGAGCCTAATCCACCAGTACCAATCAAAAGCACCTTCGAATTACAAATTTTTTCTTGTCCCTCGACCCCCACCTCAGGCAGAAGCAAGTGCCTGCTGTAACGGTTAATCTGATCCTGTGTCAAAGCCATAACGAACCATCCTTTACAATTCGATCACTATTTTCACTTATGCTGGTTAGATTCAATTCTACCAGAAAAGATTCTCCAGATAACCCCCGGAAAGATGGCTGACGGTAATCCAGTAATCAAGACTCCTTGGGCTTATCCAAACACTCTTCAAATGCCTGTTCAAATCCGGCTATGGAGCCTTCGATGACCGAATCGGGGAAACAATAGGAAATACGGAAATATCCCGGCAGGCCAAATCCTCTGCCCGGAACCACCAACACCCTTTTTTCCGCTAATTTCTGAACAAACTCCACCTCATCCGGTATGGGGGATTTCGGGAAAAAATAAAACGCCCCTTGTGGTTTCACCACCTCATATCCGATCCGAATCAGTTCCTTGTATAAATAATCACGTTTTTGACGATATTGCTCCACATCCACCGTCACACTCTGCACCTGTTTCACCACACGTTGAATGAGTGCCGGTGCATTCACGAATCCTAACACTCGATTACTGAAGATCAGCCCTGCCATAAGCTGTCCGGCAGACTCGCATTGAGGATGCACTGCCACAAAACCAATGCGCTCACCCGGAAGCGCAATGTCCTTGGAATGCGAGGTAATATAAATACTGTTTTGGTAAAACTCCAGGATGTTCGGCGCTTCCACCCCGTCAAATACAATCTTTTTATACGGATCGTCCGAGATCAGGTAAATGGGTTTACCAATTTGATCAGAATACGCTTTTAATACGTCTGCCAGTTCCTGCAATTCCTTGCGGGAATAAACCACTCCTGTAGGATTATTCGGGGAGTTGATGATGACTGCCTTGGTTTTTTCGTTGAGTGCGCTTTTCAAAGCTAAAAAATCGAGATAAAAATTATCAAGAGTAGGTACCGCGACCGCCTTACCTCCGTGGTTGTCGGCATAAAACAGGTACTCTACAAAATACGGGGTGAAGATGATAACCTCATCATCCGGATCAAGCAGGGTTTTTAACGTGATGTTGATTCCACCTGCCGCGCCGCACACCATGACCACATCGTTAGGAGATATTTCTACCTTGCATTCGGGAGACAAAGATTCGGCGATCGCCGCACGTACATCGGCAAAACCGGCATTAGGCATATAACGATGCAATCCCGGTGACTCATCCCGCGCACACTCTACCAATGCTTTGCGGACTTCCCTCGGTGGTTCCATCACTGGATTACCCAAAGAAAGATCGAACACGTTCTCTTCACCAAACTCTTTTTTGAGCCGGATCCCTTCCTCAAACATTTTTCGAATCCAGGAAGACTTCTCCATGAATCCGCTGACCTTTTGCGATATCGCCATATTAAAACTCCACAATAAATATACTGAAGGAAAAGGATTGAGGTGTTTTTCTATATATTATTGGATATTATAGGCCTATTCCTATCATATTCCCCAGGCGGGATCAACGCCGACCCATGCTATATTGGGGTGGAGTTTTTTTAAATATCCTTTTTCTCTATGACCACTCCCATCATTCAATTTATTGATGTCTGCAAGTCTTACCAGAGCGGGTCTCAGCCGATTACTGCATTGGAGGCCGTGAATCTGAGCCTCGATGCCGGAGACTTCGCCACCATCATGGGTCCCAGTGGCGGTGGAAAAACCACTTTGCTCAATCTGCTGGCAGGACTCGACCTACCCGACCGTGGCAAAATAATCCTCAACGGTCGCGAAGTGTCAGACTTTTCTGATCATGAGCTGACTCTGCTACGACGGAAAGAAATCGGCATCGTGTTCCAGTTTTTCAATCTCATGCCAACCCTCACGGTAATGGAAAATGTAGAACTTCCCCTTCTACTTGCGCATTCATCCAGAACCGATGAAAAGCACATCAAAATTCTGCTCGATTATGTCGGACTCTTGCATCGGGCCGAATCTTTTCCCAATGAGCTTTCGGGAGGAGAAATGCAAAGAGTCGCCATCGCCCGTGCTTTGGTGCACCGGCCTTCCATACTTCTTGCCGATGAACCTACCGGCAACCTCGACTCAGAGAATGGATTAAAAATTCTCGATCTCATGAAACAAGCATCGACAGACTTTGGAGCAACGGTAATCATGGTCACTCACAACCCACAAGTCGCCAAAATTGGAAACCGCCATTACGAAATTCGCGATGGCAAACTGACCAACAAAACACCGTGAGCTTTCTGCTTTATTTTAAAGACCTGTTCACCGCACTCATACTGCGCCCTTTGCTACGAGACCCATTTCGTACCCTTATCACCATCCTCGGCGTGGCAGTAGGAGTCGCCGTGTTTCTCAGCATCCGCCTGGCAAACCAGCAAACCATGATGTCGTTCACCGAAAGCGTGGACCTGGTATTAGGCAGAGCTAATGCAGTTATACGGGTGGAGGGACTGGATTTTGATGAATCGGTTTTTGAAAAACTCCATACCCTCAGACATGAGATCAAAGCTTACCCGGTGATCGAAGGATATGGAGTCGAATCCACCAGCGGTGAAGTGATTGAAATTATCGGCACCGACCTTTTACAGGACAGTGGCATCCGCGACTTTTCTATCAAAACCGTTGAAAAAGATCTGAAAGGATTACTACCTCTCTTATTAGATCCTTCTGGAATCATCCTTCCCGAAAAATTCATACCCGGCACCCACTTTGCTCCCGGCGATACCCTTCAACTCCTGATAAAAGGAAAAGAAAAATCTTTCAACGTCAACGCCGTATTGGAAAACAAGGGCATTGCCAAAGCACTCAACGGAAACTTTGCTCTGATGGATATCGCGGCGGCGCAAATCGTATTTGAAAAGATAGGTCGACTGGACCGCATCGATATTCAATTTCTCAACCCAGTTGACTTCGAACTCATGAGGAAAAAAATTGCCGCCCTTCTTCCAGAGTTTATGAAAGTCGAACGCCCGCAACGCAAAAACCGTCAAGTTGAAAAAATGTTGCAGGCGTTTCAATACAATCTTACAGCTCTAAGTTTCGTAGCCCTGCTGGTAGCCCTTTACCTGATCTACAACATGATTGCCCTTTCGGTAGTACGGCGAAGGGTTGAAATTGGTACCCTGCGTGCTCTTGGCGCCACCCCTACCCTGATCGCTTTAATTTTTTTCCTCGAAGCCGGGGTCATTGGTGCTCTCGGCTCACTAATGGGAATCGGATTAGGGTATTTTTTTGCACAGTTTTCTCTGGATGCCGTTTCCCTCACTGTTAACAATCTTTATGCGCCAAGCTATGTCACGGAGGTTGATTTCCAATGGAGTCAAATGGGCCCCTATTTCATATTGGGGGTGACGCTTTCATTTATTTCCGCCCTCATCCCAGCGTGGGATGCCGCTACCACCCCACCTACTTCTGTCATGCGACGTGGCAGTTATGACCTGAAACTATTTCGTGGCAGTCGCGGATTAAACAGGGCCGCTCTGGCAGTAGTTCTTCTCTCAGCATTTTGCACTCAACTTCCGCCCATTGATCACTTCCCCTATTTTGGATTTTTTTCAGTATTCCTGATCATTCTCGGCGTCTCCCTGTTGTCCCCTTCCGTTTTGCTATGGACCCGCGACCGACTGCATTTCTTTTTCAAAAACCGTTTTGGGGGAGAAGGATTGCTGGCCTGCATGAACCTGTCGCAAAATGTAGGGCGCAACGCTCTGGCCGTCTCGTCACTCGCCATCGCATTCATGATGGTAATAAGCATGTCAATTATGGTGCACAGCTTTCGCGAAACCGTGATTGTATGGATTGACCAGACATTAAGGGCCGACCTGTTTGTACGGATAGCGGGAGGAAGGGATATCGACTACCAACATACCCTGCCCTCCGAATTAGTAGAGCCATTAAAATCCCTGAAAGGTATTGCCGCAGTCGACCAGTTCCGCGCCCTCGACATCACTTACAACGAACTTCCCGTTGTGCTGGCCACCGGTGATTTTTCCGTGCTCTCCCAATACGGCAACCTGGTGATTAAATCCGGGCCACCCGCTCAGGAGTTGAATAACCTAATGGTAGGGCATAATCGGGCGTTGGTTTCCGAAGCCTTTTCCCTTAAACACAAAGTAACCGTGGGAGATACCCTGGAATTAAAAACTCCTGAGGGTCCGGCTAAAATAGAAGTTGCCGCCATCTACTTCGATTATTCGCGTGAACGCGGTTATATCATTCTCGACCGCACTACATTTTTAAAATATTACGGGGAAAGCGAAATCAATAGTTTTGTTATTTATCTTAAAGACAAAACCCAACTGGAATCCATACGTAAAGAAGTTCTAAAAACTTTAAAAGACCATCGACTCATCATTCGCTCCAATTCCGAATTGAAGCATCAGGTTCTGGAAGTGTTTGATAAAACTTTCGCCATCACCTATTCACTGGAAATCATCGCCATACTGGTGGCAGTATTGGGACTTTTCAACACTCTGGTCTCTTTAATTCTCGAACGTAAAAGGGAAATAGGAATTTTACGGTTCATTGGTGCTTTCACCGGGCAAATAAAACGCATGGTGTTGATCGAAGCGGGAATATTGGGATTGATCGGGTCCGTAATGGGTTTTGTGGCAGGGGTGATCGTTTCCTATATTTTGATCTTCGTGATTAACAAGCAATCCTTCGGCTGGACCATTCAGGTTCATTTTCCCATCCTGTTCATACTGGCAATGGTTACGTTATTCTGGGGAACTTCGTTATTGTCGGGACTTTATCCCGCACGGTTGGCAGAAAAACTTAATCCCAAAGAAGCGGTACGAGTCGAATAATACCGATCAACGGCCACAGGGGCAGTGAGTCAAAGTAGTCAATTCAATTTTTTCAAGGCAAGCAAAACCATGAAAATTGCAATTTGCATATTACTGGTAGCAGCAACGCTTGCCGTTTATTGGCCAACACAAGATCATGAGTTTATTAATTATGATGACAAGGAATATATCACTGAAAACTGGAACGTAAAATCGAAGTTAAGTCAAAAAAGTATAGCCTGGGCCTTCACCACTTCTCATGCCGCCAACTGGCATCCAGTCACCTGGCTTTCACATATTGTTGACTATCAATTTTACAGATCAAACCCCAAAGGCCATCATCTGACCAACTTGTTTTTTCACATCGCTAATGCCCTGTTACTATTTTTGATTCTTTTTCGAATAACGGGAGCCTCATGGCAAAGCGGTTTTGTGGCGACACTCTTTGCACTTCACCCTTTCAATGTTGAATCTGTTGCATGGGTTGCCGAGCGCAAAAGTGTGCTCAGTACTTTCTTTTGGTTTCTCACCATGTGGGCTTACATTCACTATGCCAAGAAACCGGGTATCAAGAGATATGGTTTGGTAGCTCTATTTTTTGCGCTGGGTTTAATGTCAAAACCCATGTTGGTTACATTACCCCTTGTCCTTCTCATGATGGATTATTGGCCCTTGAGACGATTGAAATTTGAAAACGATGAAGGCCATAACGAGGTCACAGAAAAATATTCGGATAAAAAAATGGACTTCTGGCACCTTGTCTGGGAGAAAATTCCTTTATTCCTACTTACAACCGTTTCAAGCATCGTGACGGTTGTCGTTCAAAAAAGTGGCGGTGCCGTACAAAACATGGAAGCTTATTCACTGTCTGCACGTATTACCAACGCAATGGTTTCATACATAGTGTATTTGAAAAAAGCCGTGTGGCCAAAAGAACTGGCGTTGTTCTATCCTCATCCCGGAAATTCTTTGGCAATATGGAAAGGAATATTATGCGGCATGGTATTGGTGGGTATTTCAGCTATTGCCATCAAGTTTATTAGGAAGGCACCTTATTTTGCTTTTGGATGGTTTTGGTATCTTGGAACTCTGGCTCCTGTGATTGGGTTTGTTCAGGTTGGGGGGCAGGCTATGGCAGACCGATATGCTTATGTACCTCTTATTGGAATCTTCATCATGGTAGCTTGGGGAGTGCCAGAGCTTTTGGCAAAGTGGCGCAATCGAGACAAGGTTTTGGTTGTTCTGGCAGGAATTTATATTCCCGTATTAATGATTTTGACCTGGAATCAGGTGAGTCATTGGAAGAATAGCATTAGCGTTTTTAGACATGCCATTAAAGTAACGGACAAAGAGCACCCGAACTTCGCCCTGGTCCATGCCAATCTTGGGAGCGCTCTGTCTGCAGAGCGGAAGACTGCTGAGGCTATTTTCCATTTTAAGAAGGCTCTTCATCTGGAACCTAACTTCACCCTGGCTCATAACAACCTTGGAAATGCTCTATTTGATGCAGGAAAAACTGACGACGCTATTTCTCATTACAAGCTGGCTATTAAACTCAAGCCTGACTACGCCGCCGCGCACAACAATCTTGGAATTGCCTTGTCTAATTCAGGAAAAACTGACGAAGCTATTTCTCACTACAAAAAGGCTATCAAGTTTAAACCTGAGTTCGCCCAACCCCATTACAACCTTGGGCTTGATTTGTTGACGACAGGGAAAGCTCAAGAAGCTATTTCTCATTTTAAAATAGCTATCACGCTCAATCCTGATCTAACCCCGGCCTATAACAAACTCAAAACAGAGATTCTTCGCTAACGCTCAGAATGACCGGCCGAACTGACTCGTACGAATTTGTTATATTTTTGCCAACCGGATATCTAAAAGTTTTAGCTCCAGCTTTTCCCTGCCGTTCCAGGAATTGAGATTGAGTTCATAGACAATATCGAAATGATCGGTGGAAGGGTCGACCGATTCAAACACCTCGGAAAAACCAAATCCTACACCTTCAATCCGCCCCTTACCTTGTTTCGCTCGAAATCGGACATGATTCTTTTCCTTACCTATGAATTTCACTTCCTGCAACTTTACGCCCCGGGACAAAAAACTGGGAACGGGATTTTCAGCCCCGAAAGGTTCCAGTAAAGCCATCCGGCTATAAAGGGAATGATCGACTTCTTCCAGGTTTAACTCCGTATCCATCCGCACTTCAGGAATAAGTTCCTCTTCCGTTAGATAACGATGTCCTACTTCATTCATAGCATTACGAAACGCTTCCACCTGATCTTCCGGGATGCTGAGTCCTGCGGCGTAAGCATGACCTCCAAACTGGGTAAGATGATCCGAACAATTTGTAAAAGCCTTGAACAAGTTGAACTTGGGAATACTCCGCCCAGACCCTTTTCCCTGACCGTCCGCCAGCGCAATCAGCACAGTCGGTCGGTGATATTTATCAACCAGTCGGGAAGCGGCTATACCGATCACTCCTGGATGAAAAATTTCTGAAGCCAGCACAATCACACGGTCCCTTTCGATATTGATTTCGCGACGAAAAAGAGATTCTGCTTCTGCCACGGTTTCTTCTTGAATTTCTTTGCGTTCCTTGTTTGTTTGTTCGAGTTCCAGCGCTAGAACTTTGGCTTCTTTTAAATCGGTGGATGTGAGCAAGTGCAAGCCATTATCGGCCCGGCCTAGTCTGCCCGCCGCATTGAGTCGTGGACCCAGCCCGAATCCTACCGAACGTGCATCGACATTTCCCACAATTCCCGCTGTTTCCTTCAAGGCAACCAGTCCAGGCTTGGAAGTCGTGGTCAACATTTCGAGTCCGTGCAATGTCAGAATATGATTTTCTCCCGTTAGCGGAGCTACATCGGCAATGGTACCCAGGGCAAACAAATCTAAATGACGCTTTAAATTTGGCAGACGTTCCTTGGGCCAGCCTGCCGCATGCAACCTATTCCGCACTGCAATAGCCAGTTTGAAGGCCAACCCGACTCCACATAAAAACTGGTAAGGGTACTCGCAATCTGAGCGATGCGGATTTAGAACCGCAATAGCTGAGGGCAATCCTTCTTCACCCACCTGATGATGGTCGGTGATAATAACATCTAACCCGATTTCGTTAGCCAGAGCCACCTCCTTCACACCGGTGATACCACAATCGGCTGTGATCATCAGATCTGCACCCTGCTCACGGATTTTTCGAACGGCTTCCGAATTGAGTCCATAACCTTCCGATTGGCGTTCAGGTAAATAGGCTTCGACAGGATAATTCAAATCGCGAAAAAAATGGGTGAGAAAAGCGGCCGAAGTCACTCCGTCCACATCGTAATCACAGAAAACAGTAATGGCCTCTTTTTGCTCCAAGGCGTGAATCACCCTATCAACGGCCTGACTCATCCCTGTCATCAAAAATGGATCATGAAGGCGACCAAAACCCGCTTCTATAAAATCCTTGGCTGATTCAATAGAAGTCACTCCACGATTAGCAAGAAGCACCGCCACCGCAGTAGGAAGTTGGAGCCCGCTCTCCAATAGAGCAACCGTTTCTGCAGACGGTTCAACCAGGCACCATTTTTTATTCAATAACGAAAGCATGAAAAACTAACCTTTCAAATATTCTGTAACACCCTTGAAGGTTTTGCGGTGAATGGGGCAGGGACCATATTCAGCTATCAAGCCCTTATGCAGTTTAGTTCCATAGCCTTTGTGCCGGGCAAACTCATACTGGGGATACAGGCGATGATAGTCTTCCATAATGTGATCCCGAGTCACTTTTGCTAAAACCGAAGCGGCGGCGATGAAAAAACTTTTTGCATCCCCTTTCACAATGGCCCATTGCTTAATGGGCGCATCAATCTTCTGGTTTCCATCAATAAGCAGAAGGTCAGGGTCGAGCAATAATTTTTCCACCGACTGTTTCATGGCTAACCGTGCCGCCTGGAGAATATTGATTTCATCAATCACTTCAGGGCTGACCACAGCCACACCATGAGCCAATGCCTGCATTTTTATTTGCGGAAATAACTTCTCGCGTTTTTCAGGAGAAAGTTTTTTGGAATCATCCAACCCGGGAAGATCGGCATCGAAGGGTAAAACAACAGCGGCGGCAACCACTGGTCCGGCCAAGGGACCCCGCCCGGCTTCATCCAAACCAGCAATAAACTGATAACCCTGGGATCGGGCTTTATTTTCATAGTCCCATAAATCCTGTTCCATGATCCAAGAATAAGACATTCCTATAATGGATTCAACCCGCTTCATTTTTTCCCCACTATTGAAAACCAACACCGAGCCTTCTATAATTGGAGTATGCTAAATTTATTGAAAGTATTTCTTATCATTTTTCTTTTTACCGCTTGCGCCACCACCCCGGTTTCGGACAGGCAGGCTCTAATCCTCATCCCCGAGTCGCAGGAAATTGCATTCGGTAAACAGGCTTATAAAAAAGCACTTAAAGATCAGAAGGATTCTAAAGACACCCATTTAAATCAAGTGCTTCAGCGCGTGGGTCGAAGAATCGCAGAAGTCAGCGATATGCCCAATCTGGAATGGGAGTTCAGGCTCATTGACTCGAAAGAAAAAAATGCGTTTGCCCTGCCGGGCGGAAAAGTGGCGGTATACACCGGTATGCTCAAAATATGTGAAAATGAAGCTGGGCTGGCCACGGTACTCAGTCACGAAATCGCCCATGTTATTGCACGGCATGGTGCTCAAAGAATGTCGCAACAACTTTTACTCACCGGGGCCATGATCGGTGCAAACATCAGCCTGCAAAATAATACGCAACGAGGAATTATAATGAGTGCTTTAGGGCTGGGAGTTTTATACGGCATCAAATTGCCTTTCAGTCGGGGCGATGAGGGGGAAGCTGACCAGATCGGGCTGGTCTATATGGCGAAAGCCGGATACGATCCCGATGAAGCCATTCGATTTTGGAAACGGTTCAGTGAAGAAAAAGGGGATAGTGATCCTCCTGAATGGGCTTCTACCCACCCTGCCGACAAAACCCGCGTTAAAGGTCTAAAAGCTTACCTCTCTCGCGCCAAATACAGTTACCAGAATATCAAGCTGAAGCACGGCTTGGGTGAAACATTCAACTTGCCTCCTGAAAACGACAACCCTCCCAAACCTAAACCCGTTCCCGGTGTTTCTGTTGAAACTTTCAACTAACCTCCACGTTCTATGAGCAGTCGGGTAGAGCATTTGTTAAAAGCCTGCTCCAGGCCTGTTCCCATCCTTTAGAGTGAGTCACACCTTTCACAGTTTTTATTTTTATACAGTCTATGCGTCCGGCCTTTGAAAGAAAGCTTTCTGCAACATACCGCCCCATATTTTCATCCTGACTACCGATGTAATGGATTTGGGGAATGTTTGCGACTTTTTTCGCCACATCTGCGGCATTCAGTGATCCATTTAACGGATCCACTTTATGATGCCGGGTCCATACTTTATGATCCAGATTTCCTGCCACGGTGCGAATCCCATAAACATCCGAACGTTGAGCAGACACCAGCACAGCCACCGCACCCCCACCAGAAAATCCGATAATTTCCAGTTTATTTGCCTGCGCCTTTTTCTTTCCCATGTCAATCACCGCCGACACGCTATCAATGACCTCAGTCGAAAAACGCTTGTGAGTCCAATAGGGATATTCGCAATGAGGGTTCTTTGCGAAAGAAACGTACTGGCACGGTCGTGCAATGTACATAACATTTTTTCCTGGTTCGCGCGCCGCCAGGTGTAACGCTACGGGATTTCCTGGAGACGGGTTGCGGGAAATACGTGTTCCACTCAGCCACGCTCTTCCATCCCCTTCCAAATAAATATGCAGAGGTGCGCCAGGATTCATAAATTTATAATAGACGCGTAGGACAAAATCTCCTCCCCTCAGTTCATCGGCCTGCAATCCTGCCATTTTGGAAATTTTCAAAGCAATGCTTTCCGGACTGTGGCTTGCGCAACCTTGAGTTAGCAATAGAATGAGAGCGAGACTCATCCACAATCTGCCCTTTAATCTATGTAGAGTTTTATCCAAATTCAAACTTCCAATCTTTAGAAATTCCAACGATATTTCAGTAAAGCGGAATGGCTGGTAAAATCTTGTTTGGATTCAATATCGTAAGTCGCGATGAAGTCAAAATTGTTGTGGTTTGAAAAAGTGATGCCCCCCCCCCCCCCAATACACTGTGATTCGCAGGGTCGAATCCAGTTGTCGTGAAAGTGTTTCCACCGCCGTTAAATGCCGAGACAGTTTGAATTTTGTCATCCAGGGCTTCATAGTTATAACCGAGGTGGATTTCAGGAGTGAGGCTACCTTCATTAATATCCCAAGTACGGCGAAGCTCTCCACGCAGGGTAAGGTTTAGGATATCGTAATCTTGATCATTAACAATGAGGTTGGAGGTTCCTGCTCCCGTTTCAGTATAGTCGTTAATCTCAACATGCGTCCAAGACAGGTCCAGGCTAGGAGTAAATTCAAAATGGTTCCCAAAAAACATATCACGGCCAAGTCCTATTTTGGTAAGGACCTGGTAACCCTCATAGTCAGCAACCGCGGTTCGATCCACAGAGCCTACGGTAATGAAACGGTCTCCATCATACGTGTTATAGGCAATCCCAACCTGGGAATCCATGAAATAGTTTTTGCCAAATTTGTAAGAACTATAAACCATCCCCTGATAACTGTTTATAGTAGTCCCATTTCTTGAGAGGCGTGTGTCCACATCTGTATGAGCAAAGCTCCCTGCAAGACCCATAAGGAGAGCATTGCTGATTTGCTTGTCGGCACCATAAGCAAAACCCCCTGTGGAAGATATAAAACCCTCAATCCCTTCCCGCTTGCCCTGTTCCGCATAAGTCCCGAAAGCTTGAAACCAAAACCTTTTATCTTTTTCCATATCATCGCCCGATGACAAACCCTGTCCTGCAGAAATACCAGTACGAAGACTTGCAACACGGGAAGACACAGTGCTTAAGGCCGCTCCACCTGCCGATACAGATCCGAGGACGGCTCCTCCGCTCACAACAGGCGTTAAGGTTTCAAGGGCAGTTTTCAATTGGGCGTTACTCGACATGCTATTCAATTGACTCAGCAAAGTTTCGCCGGAAAATGCGGTATCTGCGATATCATTGACCTCCGCAGTCGCGCCCGTTAGCCCTAACGATGTGGAAGACGCAGTGGTAGCGGTTAGCGTTAAATTATTTGAAGACTGTGCGGCAGTAAAATTAACCCGCAGGTTGTTATTAGTAATTGTAGGAATGGTGACTGCCGCATTACTCTGGATAATCGTTATTACCTGACCGGAAGTTATGGACCCCGTGATGGTCGGAGTAATGGTGGTTCCAGATTGCAAGCTTATACCGTTAGCCGTTGCAATGATTGACCCATTGTTATCTCCAACAGTAATGTTTAAAGTAGCAGAGGCACCCAAAGTTACCGCTTGCGAAACCGTAACGTCCGCCGTTCCAATATCAAGGATACCTGTTCCCGAAGATGTGATCGCTCCGGCAACAGAGGTTGCCGACTTGGTAAATTTTAACGTTGCTGAATTGCTAATGGTTGTTGTCGTTGCTTTGAGATCGCCGGCGAATGTTGCAGTTTTTCCACTACCTTGAATGTTTACAGCATTCAGTCCGGCAGTGGTCGAACCCACATCGCCGCTAAAGGTGCTGGTCCCGGCCACATTCAAAGTTCCTTCATTCGTGGTCGCATTGGTGATAGTGCCGGTAAAGTTCTTTCCATCCGCTAGAGTAATGGTCGAAGCATTTCCGTTTGTAATATCCAAAACACCGGTAAAGTTTCCGTTGAGAACGATGTTACCCGAGCCATTGGTTGACATCAGGGTGGTTGTGACATCACCGGAAAAAGTTGCTGTCTTACCTGTAGCACCCGCGTTGATGGCCTGAAGTCCAGCCCCCGTAGACCCCACTGCACCACTGACCGTAGTCGTTCCCGACAGAGTCAACGTTCCTTCATTCGTAGTCGCGTTGGTGATGGCCCCTGTAAAGTTAAATCCATCTGCAACGGTAATGGTGGCACCTGCACCGTTGGCAAAATTAAGGTTTCCGGTAAAAGCATTGTTCAGGGCGATGTTACCTGTGCCCGTGGTCGTCAGCAGGGTAGTAGTTACCGCACTGGAAAATGTTGCTGTCTTGCCTGTAGCACCGGCGTTGATGGCCTTCAACCCGGCCCCCGTAGACCCCACTGCACCACTGACCGTGGTGGTCCCCGATAAAGTCAACGTTCCTTCATTCGTAGTCGTGTTGGTAATAGCACCTGTAATATTCACAGCATCCGCAACACTTATTGTTCCATCAGCGGCGAAGTCAATAGCCCCGGTCACCGTACCGTTGAAGGTAGCAGTATTGGTGCTTGACATATTAATGGTGTCAGCGACCACAGTACTGGAAAAGGTTGCAGTAGTACTTGAACCAATATTTAAAATGTCAATGGCGGCGGTAGAACCAATGGCCTGTGAAAAACTGATGGTATTGGCACCCCCATTGGAATTATTGACATTCATCGTGATCGTATCTGCTGCATTGGAGGCGGTGATGGAGGCATCAAAAATAATATTTTCAGCGTTCGAGGTATCAAAAGTTAAAGATAACGTAGAGGTTCCCGTACCACCCACTATGGCAATTGAGTTGGTTCCACCGCCTGAGGTGGTTGCATTACCCTGAAAAGTAATATTGTCGTCAATGCCTGTCACCGTCAAACTGTTGGTGAACGCAGTACTGCTCACCACAAGATCATCGGCGAAGATTACCCCGTTACTCGTGCCTGAAGTATTGACGTTGATTCCTTGTGTCGTGCTTCCTGAGGATTCAGTAAGGGTGAATGAGTCATTCGGTGTAGTGTTATTGCCAATCGTCACCGTACCGGTATTGCTGTCAATAGTGATATTGGTTCCCGCGGTTTCATTAGATTCCAGAAGACCACTGGAAATCCCCGAAGTTCCCGAGGTCACCGTTTGACCACTACTAACTTCAGTGACAGCATCGGCCGCCAGGGTCCTTCTGGCAAAGCCCGCTACCACGAAAAGAGTTAAGACTAGAAGGCATAAAGGCTTTCGATGAATGCCAGACGCCTTTGGCAAACTCATTCTCTGCTACAAAAGGTCCATTTCATGTTGCACCTTTTTCAGATTACGTATAAACGCATTTTTAAGACAGGAATGCACCTACTCTTAAAGTCAGACAAGAGATTATAATGACAAATATATTTAGTGCCCCTTTTTTGCTGTAATAAAATTTTATATTATTAATCAAGGACTTACAACAAAAAAGATCGGAATTCCTATACCTGAATAAAGGTGAGTGTAAAGAAATGGGATTTGAATAACAATATCAGTGTTTTAAATTTTATGGTGCTGGGTAGGTTTTAGTAACAATTAAGTACTAAGTAGAAGAGTTATGAGATGGTTTTCCTTCAAAACTGGCAGGGAGGACCAATAGGTTATTTGTGAGGTAATAAAAAAATCAATTCCCTCTGCACAAAAAGGCAAATGAATATTATAGAAGACATAAAAATACCCCCTCTTAATAAAAGAGGGGGCTAACAATTTTTCCTATTTGGCAGTTCCGGTGAAACCAATAAACCTTTGCTATTTTCCTTCCACGAGAGTGGATTAGGCGTTTTTAGCCGCAACCTTTGCGGCTTTGGCTTTTTTGCCCCGGGTCTTGGTCTTTTTCGCCTTTGTTGTCGGCCGTGGTGCTTTGAGTTCTTTCAAACGGGCCGCTTTGCCGCGCAGTTCACGCAGGTAATAAAGTTTCGCCTGGCGTACCTTGGCGCGCCTAACAACTTCAATTTTTTCAACACGGGGAGAATGGAACGGGAAAATACGCTCCACACCGATGCCAAAAGAAATTTTGCGGACCGTCAGGGTCTTGCGAGCCCCACCACCACGCATTTTGATGACTACGCCTTCGATGACCTGAATACGTTCTTTCTCTCCTTCAACGATGCGCATATGCACCTTGACGGTATCGCCAATATGAACATCGGCAACATCCTTTTTCATTTCTTTCGCTTCAATCTGATCTACTAAGTTCATGAACCTCTCTCCTTGGGAAATACCTCTTACTTCATTAATTATTTTCTATTCTGATTTTTAATTTTTCTTCTATCAAGATCCGCTCCTGCCCAACAAGCGGTCTAATATAATTGCTATCGCTCCTCGTACTGGCAGATGATTGAAGTCGCTATTACCCTCAATAGGCTCCAGTACATAATCGGCATTTTGAACCAGGTTTTTCTCCAAGCCCCAACCCGTGCCAAAAACCAGAAGCATGGGATCCTTCAATTGTTTCTTTAATTCTGTAAACCCAATGCTGTTTGGCACCTTCTTGGCACCGGTAACCACCACAATGGGTTTTTTCCCGCATTGCTCAGTCACTTCATCCACCACCGCATCCAGGCTTTTCATAACCCGGGTATTAAGCAATGCTTCCTTCCGGGTTGGATTATATTCCGCCCCATGACCCTTCAGCCAGTGACCGACCAGCCTTTCCACCAATTCCTGCTGGGTCTTCAAAGGGGTGACCACATAAAAATTACCGACCCCAAATGTCCGGCAGACTCGCGAAATATCATGCACATCCAAAGTTGTTACGGATGAGACTACCACTTCCCCGGTTTTGTTATAGACGGGAAAATGGATCAGTGCCAGATGAATATTCGAATAGTATGCCAATGCTGTCCTGTATCAAGACCGGTTCTTTTTCAGCAGATCAGGCCGAACCCGCTCTGTTTTTTTTAACGCTTCTGCCCGTTGCCAGTCGCGTATTTTTTTATGGTCGCCAGAAACCAGAATCTCCGGAACTTCTAAACCTTGATAATCCCTGGGCCGAGTGTACTGTGGATATTCCAACAAATTATCGGAGAAAGACTCCTCCACCACCGACTCCGGATCACCCAGCACCCCGGGCAATAACCTTGATATGGCCTCAACAAGAACCATGGCGGGAATTTCCCCACCTGTCAAAACATAGTCGCCGA
>JABIXH010000007.1 GCA_018664975.1 Nitrospina sp.
AAATCAAAAAATATAAAATGCCTATTTTGACTAATCCTTAAATATTATCCACTTATTCCCTTACTCGTCAAGCCCTTATAGACTATTAACAGACAACCCAGTATGATAAAATCTAAACTTGTTTTTCCCTAAATTTATGTTGACCCCGTAGTGATTCACCCCCTACAATGGCGAGCCAGTTAAAGCGTAAGGGATGACGTTAAAGACCTTTAAGAGGATCCGTTCCCTCCAATTAATAAGAGCCTTAGCCAAAAATATCGTCCAGCTTAGCGTTTGAAAACATATCAGTGGGCATTACCCTCCATTTTTGTGGGCAATAAACCAAGTTTAACCTTTTTTCAATATTGTGGAGATCAAATCGCAATGAAGCGGCTTCCCATTTTAGACAAGTTAGACAAAGAACTGGAAGAATCTCAAAGAGAACTTCAGGTAGATCTTCCCAAAGCAATTTTAACAGCTCGGGAACATGGCGACCTGAGTGAAAATGCAGAATTTAAGGCCGCCAAAGAAAGACAGATGTTTCTTGAGTCTCGCATATCTCTTTTACAAAAACGTATCAGTGACATCATGGCCATTAACGTCAATCAAATCCCCAAAGACCGTTCTGGACTCGGAAGCACCTTAAAGTTAAGAGAATTGGATAGCGGTAAAGAGGCCCAGTACCAACTGGTTTTCCCTGAGGAAGTTAACCCTGATGAGGGAAAAATATCCACCGCCTCGCCGGTAGGAAAATCTTTAGTAGGCAAACAAGAAGGAGACGAACTGACTATCTCCCTCCCGGACAGCAAAATAGAGTACGAAGTATTAGAAGTAATAACCATTCACGACAGCTCTGAAGAGGGCACCTCTGCATAAGATTTATGGCCGCAAAACCACTTATTTCTTTTTCCAAGATCGCAGAAGAGGATCTTAGTTTTCTTGATATCGACGAGTGGCCCGACTGGCAATCCCAGTTTGGGAATCACCAACCTCTGAAGCTGGAAGTCGGATTTGGAATGGGAAACTTCTTGATTGAAATGGCCGCCCAGGAACCCCATACCAACTTTATTGGTATGGATTTCTATCATAAGGGAATCCGGAAGTTGATGACTCGAAAGAACAAACTTCAATTGGAAAATATTCGGGTGGCTTATGGAGATGTGCGGTTTAAAATTCCCCTATTGTTTAAGGATGGAGAGCTGGATACGGTTTATATCAATTTCCCCGATCCCTGGCCAAAAAAGAGACATACTAAAAGAAGACTGATCAAACCTGATTTTGTTAAACTGATCGGGCAAAAACTGGCACCCGAAGGGCGCATTTTCCTGGCAACCGACTTTGAAACCTATGCGATGGAAATGTTAGAGCATTTTAATTCTGAACCTATGTTCCAAAATAGAGATCCGGCATCCGGCTTTTTGGAAAACCGCGAGAACTTGCCCAAAACCAAATATGAAAAAAACTTTATCAATGCGGGTCACAAAATCTATTATCTTGAATATTCACGGCTGGGCGTTGCCACACCCACAGCATGAACCTTTTTCTTCAACGGGAGAACCTCTTGCCTAAAGAACGAATCCTCATAGTCGATGACGAGAAAAATATTGTCAGTTCACTGACAGGAATCCTTGCCGATGAAGGTTATGAAGTCATAGAGACAGGAGATGGCGTGGAAGCCCTGGAAATTATTCAGGAGGATCCGCCCAATCTGGTATTACTAGATATCTGGCTACCGGGAATGGATGGCATTGAAGTTTTAAAAACAGTAAAAACTTATCATCCTGAAATTGAAGTCATCATAATGTCCGGACATGGAACCATTGACACCGCGGTCAAAGCCACTAAACTTGGGGCCCAGGACTTCATTGAAAAACCTTTCTCTCTGGACAGAATCACTCAATCGATTGCAGAAGTATTGAAAAACAGACGCCCCTTATCCCAGGTTGAAGAAAAGCCAACCCTTTCTCCCAAAGAGCTTCCTCTGTGCTTTGAAAACATGGTGGAAGTTAAAAAAGCCGTGAAAGCTTTTGCAAAAAACATGAAACCAGTTTTGTTGAACGGAGAGAACGGAACGGGAAAAGAGTTCGTTGCCCAGGCCATCCATCGACAGAGCAGGAAGAGCGACCGGTCCTTCGTTAAAGTAAATTGTGCGGTGCGCCAGGCATGGGCCATTCATTCTCAACTATTTAGACGTACAGAGAAAGGATCAACAAGCTCTGGCGCTCCAAAACAGATGGGTGAGGAAATAGTAGTTTATCTTAGCAATATCGAATCATTGAGCAAAGGCATTCAGGAAAAGCTCACTGAAGCTTTGCAATCCAATGGTTCGCAATCGTCTGATGCCAAATTGGAATTAATCCCTGTCCGTATTTATGCATCATCTACAAAAGATCTGTCTGCCTTATCTGAAAAGGGGCAGTTTCATCCTGCATTACTAAGTGCATTCAAAGACTCCACCATATTTGTTTCCCCTTTACGCGATTATGCAGTGAGCATCCCTGCATTGGCAAAGGATTACCTGGAGGAAATCCAGCAAACTCAAAAGACTTCCGTCCCCGAAATAGGTGAAGATGCCTTGGCCGCCTTATGCCGTTATAACTGGCCCGGAAACATGAAAGAGCTGAGGTCTGTACTGAACAAATTAATTCTCACCCGGACGAATCAAGAAAAAATAACTGCCCAGGATATTCCTTCTGAAATCTGGCAACCTCAAATAGAAACCAGATATATTGATGAAGCCGGTTCCTTGCAGGAAGCAGAACTGGTTTGGGAGAAGCATTTCATCTTTCACCATCTTAAACAGAACAATTGGGATGTCGATGCCACCTGCAAGGTATTAAAGACAGGGAAAAAACAACTTAAAGAAAAAATAGCCAGCCATTCCATTGAAATGCCTCACTCAGAAGTGAGCCATAATGGATACCGCCATCCCCAGCGCACCCTCAAGCGTAGTGTCGTGTTATGCGGAAGTGGTTTGCACTCTGGTATAAAAACAGGCTTAATTCTACAACCCATGCCACCGGGAAGCGGAATCATATTTGGAGATATCTCCACGGGCAAAACCATTCCCGCCCGCTTGGAAAATGTCCAGTCTACAGATTACTCCACCCGTCTGGAAAAGGATATGGCCTCAGTGGGTACTATAGAACATATCATGGCAGTTCTGCATATGTACCGGATCACCAATCTGCTCATAAAAATTGGCGATGAAGCACCTGTGATGGATGGTTCCGCAAAGGATTTTTGTGAGCTGATCGAAGATGGGGAGTTTGAAGATCAGGAAGGGTTTTATGAAGAAATCGTAATTGATAAGAAATATACTTTTGGTAACCCGGATCAGGATGGGCCTTTTATTTCTATTGAGCCCAGTGATAATTTTTGCGTCAGCTACCACATGGAATATCCAGAGCCAATTGGCATTCAGGAATATACTTACGAGTTTAAAGGAGATGAAAGTTTCAAAAAAGAAATTGCCCCTGCGAGAACCTTTGGCTTTATGGAGGAAGTGGCTCAACTGACTAAAATGGGATACGCTTCGGGAGGCAAGCTCGACAATTTTATCCTGCTCGGCGACAAAAAAGTCTTAAATACAAAACTTCGATTTAAAGACGAGTTTCCCCGTCATAAAATTTTGGACATCCTCGGAGATTTTTACTTACTGGGGAAACCTATACGCGGCCGCATCAAAGCTCGCAAATCGGGGCATACACAAAACATCGGCCTTCTCCATCACATTCAAAATAGCCTGATTCAAAAATACTGACTCATCCAGGATGAGCAAACTTTTCCCTTCTCTAGTTTTTGGCCCCTGCCAATTTAAGCTGTTGGACCACTTCCAATCTATCTAATTGGTGAGCTACCTTAAGTGCGGTCCATCCATTTTTAGTAACCGGATTCGTACTGGCCCCCTTCTCCAAAAAAAGCTGGATAATTTCCTTATGCCCCCCCGCTGCGGCTACCATCAGAGCGGTCCAACCCCTCTTACTACGCGCCTGGATATCGGCTCCATAACGTAGTAAAACTTCCACTGTTGGCAAATGTCCTCGTTCGGCCGCAACCATTAATGATGTAGAACCATTGGCAATCGTTGCGTTTTTTGTCGCTCCTTTTTTCAGAAGAAATTCTACAATTTCCTCATGCCCTCCAGCCGAGGCGCTGATCAATGGAGTAGAACCATTTTTACTTTTGGCATTTATATCCGCCTGATGTTCGATCAAAAGCAATACCATTTCTAATTGACCCCGCTCAGCGGCGATCATAATTGGGGTTGCCCCACTTTTACTTTTCGCGTTTACATTTGCACCTTTAGCGATCAAAACCTTCGCTGGCAAAACCCGTCCATATTTGGCCGCCCTCATCAAAACAGTCCATCCCTTGGGACTTCGAGCCTCCACATCGACTCCTGATTCTAATAAAACCCTTGTACCCTCCACGAAGTCTCTTTCGACTGTTAAAAAAAGTAGAGGTTCCCTATAGGAGTTACGAGTTTTAGGGTCTGCCCCTCCTGATATCAGATCTCTAATAATATCTGCCCGACCTGTCAGGGCCGCCAATAATATCGCAGAAGTTTCCTCTAGGTTTTTGGCATTCGGGTCCGCACCCTTTTCCAATAAGAATTGCACCACCCCGGAATGTTGTTCTCCTGCGGCGATAATGAGTGGGGTAGCCCCATCATTAAGGCGAATATCTATCTTAGCCCCATGATCGGCTAATACTTTGAGTGCTGGCAGGTGCCCATATCTTGCACTTCTTGCTAGAGGACTCCAACCAAGCATATTCTTGGCGTTGACATCGGCACCCTTGTCAATGAGTAACTCTATGCACTTCACGTCTCCCATCGTGGCACATAACAATAAAGCGGTGTCATCATAGCGATTCCGAGCATTGACCTTAGCACCCTGATTTAACAAAAACGTTACCAGGGAGGTATGCCCTCGAGCCGCAGAAACAATTAAAGCCGTACTTCCTTTTTTTGTACGGGCCTCAATGTCTGCACCGACCTGCAGTAACGACTCAGTTTGTTTGCGGTCCCCCTCAAAAGCAGATGCTAAAAAAGCATCGTCCACACCTTCGAAGGCGGAAACTGACCCCCCTACCAGAAAAAACCAAACAATGAAGAAAAGCCTTCTGAATATATTTAAGTTATTCATGATCTGAAAATACTACGAATTTTTATCAAACATCCATGAGACATACCGTGTCCCCGATAGTAATATGTTGTCATAATAAAGAAAAATATAACCAACTTATTGAACTAATGGAAGTATTTACTCAAACGGGATCAGTTTTCACAAAAAATCAGGAAGGAAATGGAAAGAATAACAGCAGAAATATGAAATCCGCCCGCCAGGGAGGTAGAACAGGCGGACGGATCGCAAAAAGGGGTGGAATATTAATTCCATAAAATAAGATCATGATTAAGACTGAATTATTCCAGCAAAAACAATTTTTTTTGTATATTGGGCTAAAATTTAACCCTCCTTAAAGAGTGATACTTGGTTTCTTCCTGATTCTTTGGCCTGATACAAGGCTTTATCCGCTTTTGACAGAAGATCAGCAAACGAATTCCCCTTTTTCACGACATCTGTTGCCACTCCCAAGCTGACAGTGACCCATTTCTCACCAACATTATTAATATGCTCCAGTTTTAAACCCTCAACATCTTTTCGCAACTTCTTGGCCAGATTTAAAGCTCCCTCCGCATCCGTATCAGGAAGAATGAGAACAAACTCCTCCCCACCATACCTTGCCGCTAAATCTGCAGGCCTTTTCATGGCACCTTTTAAAACATCAGCCACTTTTTTCAAACACACATCCCCTTGTTGATGCCCATAGGTATCGTTGTAAGATTTGAAACTATCTAAATCTATCATGACAACGGAAAATGGATTTTGATCCCTCTGTGCGCGTTTCCATTCCTTATCAGAATATTCATCAAAATATCGACGATTGGCAATTTCAGTCAACCCATCCATGGTGGATAATTTTTTAAGGTTTTCCACCGCATCCATCAAGCGGTTCTGAGTCATTAATAATTCTTTCTCAACCGCCTTAATCTCCATAATATTCCGGGCAATACAAAGTGTTCCTTGAAAGTTTTTTTCCACATGATTTCTAAATACCTGCTCTTGGGACACATCCCAAAGCCCAAAAGCATCCAACAAGACAGGTATCGGCTTTGCCTTCTCCCCCAGAACAGATTCTCTGGCAAATTTTAAATTAACTTCCAGGTTACAGGTCGACATGGGACCGACTTCACGAGTAGCAATTTTTGAAATAATTTCCTGATCATTCGGATCCAAATCTATAAATGTATCAATAGATTGTCCGACCAGATCCTGAGGCTCATAACCAAAAAACCGAATCGCCGGGTTAATAAATTCTATTTTCTGATCTAATCCTAATCGAAAAATGACATCGGAGACGGTCTCGACAATGGTGCGGTAGGATTTCTCACTTTCAGCCAAAGCATACTCAGCCGCGCGGACCTTTTGTTCAAAAGACCCAACCTGAATGGCATTTTTTATACTCTTTACCAGATGCTTTCCATTCAATCCATTTTTGGACAAATAATCTGCGGCCCCTTTTTTCATCACTTCTGCAACCAGTTGTTCGCCCCCCATACCCGTCAACAAAATCATAGGCACGTTATACCGGTCAGCTTGTTTCAAGTTCTCCAAAATCTCCAATCCCGTGGCATCAGGCAACTTATAATCAATCAGAACACAATCAAACTTATGGGATTTTATTTTTTCCTTTCCAGAGAAATAATCGGCCGCTTCATGGACCTTGGCCTTTAGCCCCTCTTTATCGAGCAAATGTTGTACATTCATCCGATCGACCTCATCATCATCAATGACCAAAATGTCCAAACTTTTCTTCATGCTTCCAACCCTTAAATAAAAATTAATTCCGTATTCTATAATATCCAGAGAATTTTACGTACAGATTAACACTTTAGCAATACATTCAAAATTCGGCCCTTAAGGTCTAAAATCTCAAATTTTTTATTCTAAACCAACTATTGCATTATATATTAGATTCCTTTCCAAATCGTTACGTTAGAGTGTCATTTTGGTCAAAAATTTTTACAAATATGTCGATTATCCATCTACTTGCAGGAATCTTAGAAAACCACCCTCCTCCAAGTTTTAGAAATACAATGCCTCTAGAGGCAACTTTAATTTCCCCAATCGCCTCAGTTATCGAATTCATTGATTAATAACATTATTTAATGATAAGCTCAGAGAGGTATATATGCCCTTCCTCAACAAATCGCGCTTTTATAAATGATCCCCGAAAAATTCACACTTGCCGTTTTAGTTTCTGGACGTGGTTCAAATTTACAAGCAATCATCGACAATATTGAAAAAAAACGTCTGCCAGTTGAAATTGGCCTGGTGATTAGCGATGTGAAAGATGCCTTTGCTTTAGAGCGGGCTCATAAACATGGTATAGAAGGTCTTTTTCTCGACCCTAAAACTTTTCCAGATCGAAAGAGCTATGAGCAGGCCTTGGTGAAACAAATTCGATTAAAATCTGTCAGTTTGATCTGTCTGGCAGGGTTCATGCGAATTCTGGGCAAGCATTTTATAGAAAGTTTTTCAGGTCAAATCATCAACATCCATCCCTCTTTACTTCCAGCATTTCCAGGACTGAATGTTCAAAAACGAGCCCTGGAACATGGAGCCCGGTTTTCAGGATGCACCGTGCATTATGTCAATGAGGAAGTGGATGGTGGCCCAATTATATTGCAAGCGGTGGTTCCCATTTTAGATGATGATGATGAGTCTTCACTTACTGAGAGAATTCTGGAACAGGAGCATGTCATATACCCCGAAGCCATCCGGTTGATCGCTGAAGGTAAACTGACCCTTTCAGGCCGAAGAGTCCTGCATTATAAATAGAAAGGATATACTATTGAATCTTCTGCAAAAAATAATAACGTTGGTTACCCTGCTAACTCTGCCAGGAATCCTCTTTGCCGAGACTTCTGATCAGCAAGCTCTGGATGCTATTCAACAGCAGTATGAAACAATTTCAACTTTTGAGGCCGATTTTACCCAAAGGTCTTACGTTAAAATGATGAACCAAACCCAAAGCGTCCAAGGCAAGGTTAAAATCAAGAAACCTGGAAAAATGAAATGGGTCTATGGTGCTCCAGATACTCAAATTTTAATCAGCGATGGCAAAAACCTTTGGCTATATGTCCCTGAAGAAGAGCAAGCAACTAAAGTACCGGTAGAAAGCATTTACTCCTCCAACACACCTGCTCTTTTTCTTGCAGGAAAAGGAAAACTTGCACAGTCCTTTAATGTGGAAAGCGTGAGCCAGGAAAACCAGAATATTCTTGTTACGCTTGTCCCAAAGAGTGAAGAACAGGGCCTGGCAAGACTGGTCCTTCAAGCTGACAAGAAAAACTACCAAATTACAGGATCGACCGTGTATGATAAATTAGGTAACAGAACAGAGATCCAGTTCAAACGAACTCGGATTAATCGGGAAATTCCCGAAGAACAATTCCAACTCAAGACTCCACCCGGAGTAGAGATTTTGGATTACACCCATACCCCTTAAA
>JABIXH010000077.1 GCA_018664975.1 Nitrospina sp.
ACAGAAATCTACTACCAGTCCATCCATCTCCCCGCACAAACCCAACCTTTTGATCCTGAAAAATCGCGTGTTTTTTACGCAGGTAGAGTATTTGACGAAAACGAAATGGTGAAATTGGTGGATTCTTCGCTCGATTTTTGGCTAACCGAAGGGCGATACAGTGAAGAGTTCTCTGAAAAAATAGCAGATTTCCTAGATGCCGAGAATGTATTCCTGACCAACTCAGGCTCCTCTTCCAATCTATTGGCGATTTCTGCTTTAACTTCGAAAAAACTCGGCGATAGAAGACTGATTCCCGGTGATGAAGTGATCACCGCTGCGGCGGGTTTTCCAGCAACGGTGACCCCTATAATCCAAAATAATCTGATTCCGGTTTTTGTTGATGTCGACATCCCAACCTATAACCTCAACATCGATGCATTACGTAAAGCTATTAGCCCTAAAACGAAAGCTATTTTTCTTGCGCATACACTGGGGAATCCCTTCGATGTTGAAGCTGTCGTAAAAATAGCAAGAGAGCATAATTTATGGTTGATTGAAGACAATTGTGATGCATTTGGCAGTCAATATAATGGGAAGTATACGGGTACATTTGGTGATATTTCCACGATTTCGTTCTACCCTGCGCACCACATTACAACAGGGGAAGGGGGAGCGGTTGTAACCAACAATGACCAACTGGGTAAAATCATCACGTCCTTCCGAGATTGGGGAAGAGACTGCTACTGCGCTGGCGGAGAAAACAATACCTGTGGAAAAAGATTCACCCAACAGTTGGGAACACTTCCTTACGGTTATGATCACAAATATGTATATTCGGAAATCGGCTATAACTTAAAAATGACAGAAATGTCAGCGGCAATCGGCAGTGCACAGATGGATAAACTGGAGATGTTCTGCGATCAAAGGCGCGATAATTTCAAACACTATTCTAAAGAGTTAGCTGATTATACAAAATATCTTATCCTTCCTGAAGCCACTCAGAATTCTGACCCTGCCTGGTTTACCTATATCATCTCAGTAAAAGAAGAAGCTCCTTTTACTAGAAATGAGTTGGTTACTCATCTCAATGATAACAGGATTGAAACACGCAACATTTTCGCGGGAAACATGATTCGTCAGCCAGCCTTTATGGATCAGAAATACCGCGTTGCCGGACAATTGACCAATACCGACTTTATCATGAACAATACTTTTTTCCTTGGTACATTTCCTGGGATGAATAACGAAAAGATTGAGTACACAGCTGAGGTAATGAAAAGATTTATGGATCGTTTCTAATGGCTCTGATTCGAAAATATCGATCCAGAGTGGTCAGTGTTGAGCAACCTTTGGAAGAAATTTATGTGGTGGTTTTTGAGAGTTTGGAGAAAAAATACAAATTTAAGCCGGGGCAGTTTTTACACTTGGCATTAGATCCGCATGATCCCACAAAAGCCTGGCCCGACTCCCGTTGTTTTTCGATACAATCACCACCGGAAGAGAGTTTTATTAAGATTACGTTCTCTAAAAAAGGGAAATATACCGAACGAATGTCCAGGGAACTTTTGCAAGGGAAAGAAGTAACGCTCAAACTTCCCTTTGGTGATCTCTTCCAAAAACCGCATGAGAAAGAAAACTGCGTCTTCATTGCGGGAGGAACCGGTATTACCCCATTTCTATCTCTATTTAATGACAGTAGTTTTGTTGATTACAAAACTGTGAACCTGTATTTTGGTGTTAGAAACTCCAGTTCTCATATTTACCAAGACGAATTTGACAAAGCTCTTGCCATTAATCCGTCATTGAAAGTGCAAGTAGTCAATCAATCAACGGATGGAATCATGGACATTAAGCAGATCATTAAGAAAAATAGTAAAAACACAACCTACTTTATTTCGGGACCGCCTGAAATGATAAAGGTATTTAAAAAAGGCTTGATCGAAAATAGTATTGAGAATATTCGAACAGATGATTGGGAGTAGGCGTTTATAGTAAAATTTCCCTGTATCATTATTTGCATTCAACTAATTTCTGCTTACCAAATATCAT
>JABIXH010000184.1 GCA_018664975.1 Nitrospina sp.
CTGGAGTAATGGCGATGCTGACTTTAAATACGGGACATTGTGGGGATACAGTCTTTCCGAATCTGTAATTCTTTAAGGATTCTTTTTAGCTAAATACACAGACTAATAGCACCAGTCTTTACTACAAATACACAGCTAACACAACTACATGGCACTGACTACACAAGCCTATGGACTTGTGAAAAATACTTTGTATTTTTTCACAGGGCCCACAGGCTCTGCTACTAGATTATTTTTTAGTTTTTTAAAAATGCCGCTACACACTTATTCGAATAGACCTCCAGACTGCTTCAATTTTAAACTCTTTCGTACATTTGCCTGCGCTTCTTTCCCATATAGAACACCTCAAAAATGATTATATTCATCATGTCCACTTTTACTGAGAAAGATCACCGGATAACTAGTTGGAGAAGGACACAGGAGAAATAGATATGATATATTTAAATGGCCCTTAAAGTTATTGATTCTCAAAAAAGGGATACAGCATAGAAGAATCAATCTAATCTGGCCCAATTTTGTCCATGTGAGAGGAAAAATTAATCTATGAAAATTATGGTCCAGTATTTTTTTATCGTTTTTTGTATTGTGTTTTCAGGGTGCGCACATAAGATCTCTTTTCATGAAATAGATTATTCGATTGAGACTCAGGAGCATGACGCTGGATTGACAGTTGTAATGGATAGCCACACCTTGAGCAAGGAAGTGTCAATCAGGTCGTTTATGACGGGGATGGCGAATAGCTGGGATGCCCAGCCTGGCCAAATGGTAAAACAGGTAGCAGATATAGAACTCCCCCAAATGTTTAAGGATTACAGGTTTTCAGAAGTTTACTCGGAAGCTCCATCTCAGATCACCCTAGAAATAAAGATCCCAAAATATGAATTCGCCAATTTCCGGGCGACTTTTATACTGCGTGCAAAAGCCTATGGAGCAGATAAAAAAGTTTATTTTGATAATTCCTATACTGAAGTAGGTGTTAGACAGGGAGCAAAAATGTTTTGGGGCGGGGCATTTGCCATGAAATCTGCAATTCGTCAATCTTCGTTTGGAGCATTGAAAAGAATATTCGCATCTTTGCGTCGGGACCTGGCTAATGTATTAGTTCAGAACAAAATAGATTAGCAGAATTTACTTTTAAGCCAAGCAGTAGTTTTTTGGTGAAAAAAATTAAGCGGGTGGGTTTATTTAAAATTCTTATTCGTTTACCAGGAAATAGTGGTATTGCTGATACAAATCTCGAACACTTATGTACTCATCAATGGAATTCTCTCTAAGGTCTTTATGGGTTTTTATCAGGAATGAAGTTTCATTGGTCTTTTTTACCGCAGCTATTCCTGAGCTCACCGCAAACGGGGCTGAAAGAAGAAAGGTGGGATTGACAAACACATCTGCTGTTCTGCCGGCAAGATTTCTAACTGATGAGGGCCCCAATATAGGCAAAACCAAGTAAGGCCCAGAAGGGACATTATAATACCCAAGTGTCTGGGTCATATTTTCATTGGCGGGTTTTATATCAAATTCCTGATCGGCGACATCAAACATTCCACCAATACCTACAGTCGAGTTTATCAAAAAACGACCGATCACCCTTCCTGATTTGTCAAGATCTCCCTGAAGAAGACTGCTCAAGAGGCGCACGGGCATTGTGCCATTGGTGATTATATTCTTAATCATAACCCGCACATCATAAGGGAGGGTGAAACGATACCCCTTGGCCACATGTTTGCCGAAATAATCGTAGAGCGTATTATTTAAATTAAACATAAATCGATTATGGCTTTCAAAGGGGTCCCAAAGTTCCGGGATGTCCTCTTCAGGAGTGCCAAATGGGTCTTCCAATTCCTTATAAGTCAGGAAAGTATCCTGGCTTGGGGGTGGCTCAGATAGGTCCCGGCTAGAATCATCCAGCTTATTGGAATCCAGAACCTCGGCGGTTAGGTTTTCTGGGAATTGGTTACTCTCTAGATTTTCGGAAAAATATTTTCCATCAGATTTTTCAGGATGGCTTTCTATACAATAATTGTATGCAATCGGTCGACAACTAGCACTAGCTGCTGATGTCCACTGGGGAATAAAGATCAACTGAATACAAATTCCTGCGCTCAAAAGTGAGCGGCTAAATACCCTGCCTAACAACATCATTTTCAACCCTAGAAAAATTTAAGAGGATTTAGAGAATCTACATTATAATAGGATACCATCTTTTAGATATGTTGGTGTTAGAATTACCCTAACCCCAATTCAGAGAAGAAGGTCTTCTTTAGGTCCCTAGAAAATGATCGTTCTAAAACAAAATAACGATTTAGTCCCCGTATTTTATTTTTTTCAGGTAGCAGATAATGACGCAAACGGATGAAAAGTTGGTTCCGCATCCTCACTTAAAACAGTTTTACGAGGGCGAGAGCCAACGAGAAGAATTTGTCAATAGAATCTTTGACGATACAGCCTCAAAGTATGATCCTGTAAATAGTATTTTATCCCTTGGCTCAGGAATACGGTATCGAAAACAAGCTTTGATAAGATCTGGGCTGACCTCTGGGATGGATGTCCTTGACGTGGCAACTGGTACGGGGCTGGTCGCGGCGGCGGAGATATCAATCGTTGGGCCAAAGGGAAGTGTTACGGGTCTGGACAGAAGTTATAATATGTTAATAGAAGTAGGTAATAAATTAAATATCCCCCTAATCCAGGGCGACGCAAATGTATTGCCTTTTGCCAATAATTCTTTTCACTTTCTTACTATGGGCTATGCATTGCGCCATGTAGATGACCTTAAGGGAACATTTAAAGAATATTTCAGGGTCTTAAAACCAGGAGGTATTTTGTTGATTCTTGAGCTGATGAGACCTACAAACAAAATGATATATAGAATCGTTCAGTTATATTTTCGTCTTATGGTTGCATTAATTTCAATTCCTGGAATTGGAGGTAAAAATGAAGGGAGGCTTATCAAATACTATTGGAATACAATAGATAAATTTGTAGGATCAAGTACCATAATAAACACTCTTTGCGAGACCGGATTTGAAGAGGTAACCTCGCATCAAAAATTTAATTTTTTTACCACATACATAGCTGTCAAGCCATAATCCTGAGCGTTCTCACTGAGGGCTATCATTTGGGTTTTCTGAGATTGACAATATTTTTCTTCGATAACCTAATCTGAACTGTTCACCGACCATACGCCCTCGACTTCCAGTAGTAATTCTTTTCGGCAAATATCTCCTACAAGGTATAACCTCGATTGAGCACCCGTCTCCCTCTCTTCCATTAATTTTTTTACCAGAGGAAGTGACTCCACATCCCGCATATAAGTTTTTATTACGGTTGCGTCTGCGATATCAACTTTCTCAGCGTTTCTGTTCAAAAGGTATCTGGAGTGGTTTAGCAAAGAATCTAGGTTTTCTTGAGTTTCTTGTAATTGCAGCAAAGGATTATCTATGTGGCAGCTTTTGTGGCCTATAATGCTTGCTGTTCCAGCAACATATAAATATTTGCTTTCTCCCCAGTCTATATAGGTGGCGCGAGCAAATGATGGGCTATGCTCACCATAGCTCGTGGGATATTTATAGGCACTTACCTGCCTCGGGTTTTCAATGTGTTCTCCGGTGCAATTTCGAGCGGCGATAAAATTAATGGTAAGCGGGCCACTCTGTGATCCGACAGCGGAGGCCGCGGGAAGGTAGCCGTGCATCGATTGGTATTTTTTTAAAAACGCCTCGTGTCTTCCAGAACAAAAAAGTTTGTACCTTTCAATTCCATTGCTTTCC
>JABIXH010000185.1 GCA_018664975.1 Nitrospina sp.
ATTTGCGGGGAGCATGGTGGAGACCCTGCATCGATTAACTTTTTTAATAAAATTGGTCTAGACTATGTCAGTTGCTCCCCCTATCGAGTTCCCACTGCTATCCTCGCGGCCGCCCAAGCTGTTATCCAGGAACACCGTTGAACATGTTCTCAAACTTTTTTGACGGGATAATCAAAATTCCGGGAAAAAGGTTGACTTAGTTTTTGCTGGTCACCATAATAAAAAATTCTTTAGTTTGAAAAGCTGGCCGCCATGATCCATATGTGGAGGCCAGTTTCATTTGAAATAACCTGTTGCCTGAGAAGGTACTCCGTTTGGAGGTAAGGAATGAATATAGCGCTCACCGGTATCACCGGAATGGTGGGTTCCCATCTCATCAAAAAAATTGTTGAAGATAGCGGTTCTTCACATAACATCAGAGCATTAATCCGTGAAGGTAGTGTGGTTGAACACTTGAAAACCTTCGAGGATGTGGATTTTATTATTGGAGGCCTGGAAGATCGAGAGTCTCTTGCAAAGCTGGTTCAAGATGTAGAGGTGCTGGTGCATCTGGCCCACTTTCCTGGTCCTGTTCAAACTTTTGATGAACTGATCAAGGTAAATGTCAACGGTTCCTTTGACTTGTTGGAGGAAGCCAAAAAGGCGAAGGTCAAGCAAGTTATCTTCATGAGTTCGTGTACAGTGTTTGGGGAAATTCTCCCCTCTGTTGACAAGGAACACCCGATGGATGAAAACCACCCCGTTTGGCCCAGCAGTCTTTATGGTTCCATCAAATCTTCAATTGAAGGGTTTTGCCACTATTACTACAAGAGCCGGGCATTTGATTTAACCATCCTGCGGCCAGTCACTATGTATGGGGTGCGCCCCCAGCTTGACAAGTCTGAATGGTTTCAAACTATTGATTATCTCGCCACTAATTACAATGTGGACGTTAAGGGCAGTACCAAATATGTTTCAGTGGACTCCGTGGTGCAAGCAATTCAAAAGGTCATGGGTAATGCTGAGGCATCCGGCAAAACCTATCATCTGGTTGATGGTCATATTCATAATATGGATCTTGGAAAATTGATTGCGGATTCTATTGATTCTTTCGGCGAAGTTGAAGGGGTAATGGGGGAGGATGGTGTGCCTATGTCCAGCCAGGCGGCTAAAGAGCTTGGAGTCGAGTTTCCGGGGCAAGAAGGAATTGTGAAATACATTAAGCTCATCCATAAGCTTCAGGGCGAATATGGCGGCGAACGGAATATTCAAAACTGGTAGAGGAATCAAGCGTGACGTCTTTTACATCTCAAACATTCATCGACCGGTTGATTCAGGAAAATTTTAAATTTTTTACCGGAGTTCCCTGTTCACTATTATCAGGCCTGATTTCATATTTGGAAGAAGTTGAGGACGCCAGATATATTCCATCAGTGAGGGAAGATTCAGCGGTCGGCCTGTGTGCGGGTGCCTATCTTTCGGGCTCACTTCCTGTACTGTTGATGCAGAATTCTGGATTGGGATATTGCCTTAACGCATTTACCTCACTGAACCTGATTTACCGAATTCCCGTCTTGGTCATTATGAGTTGGCGCGGCCAGGGGGGGAAGGATGCTCCCGAGCACATCATTATGGGAGATATCAGCCAGAAACTTCTTGAAACGGCAGGCATGGATTATGCCGTCTTAAAACCAGAAAATTGTGATCAGGTACTCGAAACCGCCCTGCAAAAAATTAATGGGGAGAAGCTTCCTTATACGCTCATTATTGAGAAAGGCTTATTTGATGAAAGGCACTGAGGCTTTTCAGGAATTATTGCCATTATTGAATGACGAGCCAGTTGTGCATGCCAATGGATACATTTGCCGCGAGTCGTTTAATATAAAAGACCGTGAAGCGAACTTTTATATGATTGGGTCTATGGGGTTGGCTTCTTCTATTGGGTTGGGCGTGGCTTTATGCAAACCGAATCGCAAGGTGATTGTGCTGGATGGGGATGGCAATGTGTTGATGGCTATGGGAACTCTTGCCATGATTGCCGCGCAAGCTCCAAAAAATCTGGTGCACGTTGTGATTGATAATGAGGTGTATGAGTCAACAGGAAGTCAACGCTCCCTTTCCAACCAGGTTCCTCTTGAGCAAATTGCTAAAAGTTCAGGTTACCGGGAGGCGGTGCGTGTCGATAAAAAAGAAGAAATTAAACCTGTATTTGAAAAGCTGATGAATTCCACAGGACCCAGCTTTATGTTGATTAAAGTGGAACCCTGTTTTGATCCGAAAACGGGTCGCGTAACACATACCCCAGAAGAAATCACCCACCGGTTTATGAAATCTCTTCAACCCACTGGGAATGAGCGATAACTATATCAGGTGAGCAAAGACTTGCTTGTAATACTTTCTTTCATGCCCTGAAAGAGTTTCCAAGGGAGTCTTAAGCTAGAAGATCTACTGCGTTACCTGACCCTGATTCAGATGCTACCGAATTGCCCTCTTCACCACTAAGTTCACCCGTTTGATTAACGGGGGGAATAGGGCTGGTTTGCGCTTCCTCAGTGGCTGTTCCTTGAGTTTCGCTGGAAGCAGATGCCAAGCGAGCACTTTTACTTCCCTCGGTAGAACTTATTTCGCTGGTTTGTTTTTGCGCGGCAGAGAAATTTCCCAGGCTTGAAACATCCATGATGCGACTCCTTTTCTAAATTGAAAATTTAAGTTTAAAAATCCGTTTCCTTTTTCGGGAAAAATTATTCCGTAATATTGCTGACTCCATCTCGAATGGCGACTTTTAACTGCATTTGTTCTTCAGATGGAATGGATTTAACCACCCTTTGAGTCTTAGGGTCTATGACCTTAAGCACCACATCGTTGTCGTCTGTTACCGACAATCTTCTTTGTTCGCTACCCGAAGATGTTTGTCCACCCTTTTTGGTCTGAGCCAAAGCTTTAGCTTGATCCGACAGGCTGACTGAGTCGCCTGATGGCTTGGGAGCAGGAGCCGAACTTGACACAGATTCAGTACTTGATGACGATGATCGCGTTTTGGGTGTTGGAGCTTTCGGATTTCCTGCTGAGTTAATTGCTTGGGTATCCATGATACGTTCCCCCAACTGCTAATTAATAAAGCTTTCTAGTTAAATGTTTGAAAAATTTAGGTTTACTGGTTTCTCCCCTTACGATTTTAATTTTTTACCCAGTACACGCATTCTTCTTAACGGTGACTTAAGAAAAATCTTTAGAAAAAAATTAAAAAAATAGAAGGAAACTTTTGTATAGAAAAAAATGGTTGAATGCAGGATGTATAAAGGTTTGAAATATACCAACTTAGAGGTTATGATGTCGGACTAAAAAATATTGAAAAATTTAGGGGGTTAGAGAGTTTGGCTTGGGTTTGAGGGCAAAATTTCTCCTCCAGTTGCTGTGAATATGAAAGAATTTCGCAAAATCCTGAAGTACGCCAAGCCGTATACAAAAAGCCTGATTTTCGCGTTTCTTTGTCTGGCTTTGACTTCGTTGATAAATCTGGTTTTGCCTTTGATCGTTCGCAATATGATCAATGCTGTAATCGTTTTAAAAAACAACGAAGTGCTGGATAGTTTGGCGTGGGATTTAATCATCATCATTGGGCTTCAGGCGGCATTTGCGGTCACCCATAATTATATTTTTGGTTTCGTGGGCCACAGAATGACCACGGATTTTCGCATCGAATTTTTTTCCCACATTCAATCCCTTTCTTTGCGTTTTTTCCAGGAGCGTCGGGTCGGTGAATTATTGTCCCGCATGAATAACGATATATCAGTGATCCAGAATGCATTGGTGACCATTCCTGTAGCCTTATTGCGCCAAAGCATTACTCTGCTTGGGGCCATGGCGATTATTCTTTATCTGAACTGGAAACTGACAGGTCTAATTTTGCTTATCTTGCCGCCCTTAATGATTTTTGCCCGGGTATTTGGGCGGAGATTGAAAACAATTTCAGAAAAGCTTCAGGATCATGTGGCGCAAGCGGTGGTCGTACTTGAGGAAGTCATGTCGTCTATAAAGATTGTGAAATCCTTCACTCGCGAGCCTTATGAGCAGAACCGTTTTCAGGAAAAGATTGAAACGGCTTTTGAAAGAGCTGTAGATAAAATCAAGATATCTTCGTTTTTCGGACCTTTTATACTGGGGCTTACTTTTTTGGTGTCCGCATTATTAATCTGGTATGGCGGATATCAGGTTATGCAAGGGACAACCACTCCTGGCGAGCTTGCGGCTTTTTTCTTATATTCCCTGATTATTGCCGGACCCATTGGAACTTTTGTCCGATTGTATACACAGATTCAGGAAGCTCGTGGTGCCATTCAAAGAGTTTATGAAATTCTTGATACCGAGCCAATGATTCAAAATCCCGATAATCCGGTTTCTATTGAGAATATAACGGGCAGTATCCAGTTTGAAAATGTAATTTTTGGTTACCAGGATTCCGCTCAAGTGATCCATAACGCCAGCTTTAAGGTGTTACCGGGTCAAACGGTTGCTCTGGTGGGGCCTAGCGGAGCAGGAAAATCCACCATCATAAAACTTCTGCTCCGTTTCTTTGATCCAGATTCCGGGGTCATCTCGCTGGATGGTTACGACATCCGCTCTTTAGATCGGAAAAGTTTTCTCAGTCAGATTGCTCTGGTTCCTCAGGAAACTCTTCTCTTCGGTGGAACGGTAAGGGAAAATATTCTTTATGGAAAACTCGATGCTACAGATTTGGAACTTAAGGAAGCCGCACAAAATGCCAATGCACATGAGTTTATCATGGCAATGGAAAAAGGTTATGACACCATTGTAGGTGAAAAGGGAACAAAACTTTCAGGAGGAGAAAGGCAACGGATAGCCATAGCCCGCGCCATTTTGAAAGATCCAAAAATTCTTATTCTGGATGAAGCAACGTCCTCTCTTGATAATCGGTCGGAATCTCTCATTCAAGAGGCGTTGGAAACCTTAATGACTCACCGCACAACTTTTATCGTGGCACATCGGCTGAGTACCATCCATAAAGCAGACCAGATAATTGTATTGGATAAAGGTTGTATTGTTGAAACAGGCCAACACGAAGATTTAATGAATCAGAAAGGCTTGTATCACACGCTATATACAATGAAAATGCTGGACCCAACCACTCATGAAGGGTCAGGTTTGTGATTTTGTATGAAGGGGTGGAAATTCCAGAAACGATATAAAATAATATCCAAACAAGATGGGAGGGGTATTATTCTCCCGGATCAGCACCAATTAAAAAGCCGATCAAATGTGCTTTTTTCTCTGCATCGCCACGATAATAGGTCCGCACCAGTCTCTGGATCAAATCATTTAAGTTTGGGTCTTCCCCGTAAGTTTCCATAGCTTCATTGACGCAGGGTTCTTCACCGCCTGGAGCCTGTTGCGTTTTATTGATGGGTCCTCTTCCCGTTAGCAACCAAATAATATTAAGGTCGGTATGCTGGTAGAGTTTTGCGATGGTGTCTGCTGAAGGCAGGGATTTGTTATTCTCAATATCCGACAAAGACCCTTGAGAGATTCTGATTAACTTGGCCAATTGAAATGATTTTAACGGCAAAGACTTTCTCCATTGCCGAAGACGGGACCCTAGGAACTTCGCTGTGCCTGATTTTTTTTCTTGCATATTACGGTATACCTAATTATGATTGATAATGCCGGGTTGTATCCCTAATTAATTTTATAGCCCAAAAACACCTCAATGAAGTCTCAGGCTATGTTGATCGAGGGAGTCTAGAAAAGTTTTTCCTTAATGAAACTCTGAGTACAAAAGAACCTGACTCTCCAAATCTTCAGTGTCTAACCAGGTTTGAGAGGGAAAGCATGGGATCAAAACTTTGGATAGATTTCCTAACCTACTAACAGTCTATATCTTTATAATTCCTCAAAATATTCTTGCCGTCAATCTTTTTTTATAGTATTCCCTGCTTTAAAATTTTTACATTTACCTAATAATTTTAATCCCGTTCGTATAAAAATTTTTAGTGGGTAACTCAGAAGTCCAAGGGCAAAGAGGAATTTTTAGGTAGAAGGATTTGAAAAACCCCTATCATTTCATGGAAAGAGTAATTTTCTATCAAAAATTGATATAGGTATGGGGAATAACTAGAGAGTCTTCTTTCTTCTTTTCCATCAATTGCAATGTCCACATAAACCACCACTTTGGGTAAGCGGTTTTTCAATATTTCTACCAATTCACGTTCTTGTTTTTCTTCAAGCATGCCCGGTAAAACCCATTCGTATGGAGTAGGATTTATTCGGTCAGAGAGAAAATAAAAAATAGGGTTCAACGGAAGGGCCAAAATGGCATCGCCTTTTTGGGAATGCAGATTTATTTTTTCAATGACTTGCTTGATCCATTTTGCTTCTCCAGGGTTGGTGTAAACATCTATTTTGTCGAGGTTGAGACGAGTGGTTTCCAGTTTCAATGCGCCAATACTCCCCGCATAGAAACCGTGATGTGTGTTCATCTCAATGATAAACATGAAGGGAATAAAAACGATAAGCAGATTCAAAGGTAGGCGAGTTAAGCCAGTGTATTTCCCCACAGGTTTATGAAAGAGCAAAACCTTTTTCCTTATTCGATACAATAAATAGCAAAGTAGAAGATAGAAAGGAGGCAAAGTTCTTAGCAGATTATCAAATCCTGCCCGCCATATTACCAGGCCAAAGGCACACACGCCGAATAGCAGTATAGCGATAACCATCAGATGGGTGATTTGCAGGGGTTCTTTTTTGAGGAGGAGTTGGTAAAGAAGAAAGAGTGCCACCACACCATAAGCAAAAATAGGAAAATAAAACAAAATCCATTCAAACATTTGATGGTAGCCAACTTCTTTGAGAACTGCGAAAAAAGGAAAAATTTCAGGAAATGGATTCCCCCATACTTCATGGGCATCCACAACCAGTTTAAAAACCTTGGTGAAGTAGCCGTCCTGTCCCAGATAAATAGCAAACAGAATTGCAATGCTGGAAATTCCACCAGTGAGATAATAAGTTTTGCTTAGGGTGCCGGGGTGCGGAGTGACTTTTCCCGGTGAAAAATGAAAATCATCGCGCCAACGTTTATGGCCAAACATCAGGGCGAGCACAACCAGGCTAATCAGGGTCGAAAAAAGGGTGACTTCAAACTTGAAAAAAGCACTTAAAATTATGCCAGTGCCAAGCCCCAAAAAAGACGCAAGATTTCTTTTTTCTAAAACCTTTATAAGGCAATACAGGTTTAAAATGACAAAGAAAGTATAGAAACGGTTGTAGTACATGGAGGGAGCAGAAAGCATGAGCAACGCGGCGAGTAGAGCGAATCCGGCTGGCATGATTTTTCGTCCAAGGGAATAAACCATTAAAACCATAGGGGGAGTGATAAGCAGAACACCCATGCGCAAGCTTTGAATCTCAACCCCAAACAACTTAAAGAACAACATTCCATACCAGTATCGACCGGGCAGGTAACCATTGGGGTTAAAATCAACCAGAGCCTTTTCTCCGTTAAGTGTCCTCAAGGTTCCGTTGGCATATCCTCCTTCGTCCCAAATATTCAATCCATATTTGGAAAAAAACCAAAAATAGGCTAGCAATGCCAGATAGAGCAGGCAAACTCGGCCCCATTTCTTGGCAAAAGAGTTTTCTGTTTTGGAAGCACTGTTCATTTTTCTATTTATTATTTGTAAACGCCTGCATTTCCTGAGCGAGGTTCTGATTTTCCTTTAGAATACTTTTAAAATCAGAATCAAAACCTTCAAGAATTTTAAGCCGTTGCTTCACTTTGAAGATTCGGGCAAGGGATTGTTCAATGGTGGCATGAGGGATTCTGCCGGTCTCAATATCCCGGATCATTGCATCCTGAAGGGCGGTGACTTTATCCAGATCGTGGCAAATGAGAAACAGGTCGATTCCGGCCTGGGTTCCCAATTTTGGGATGGACTCCAGTTTTTGGTCGATGGCTTGCATTTCCAGATCGTCAGAAATTAGGAGCCCGTCAAATTGAAGGGTTTTTCTAAGTAATTCATTCATTATTGTTGGAGAGAAGGTAGCGGGTTGTTCGGCATCCCAGGCCGGATAGACGACATGGGCCGACATTATGACTTCCAGGCCTTGTTGAATAGCGTGTGCAAAGGGGGTCAGTTCGGTTTTTTCAAGAGACTCCCGCGTCCGTTCCACTCGAGGCAGAGTTAAATGCGAATCCTGAGACGTATCCCCATGTCCCGGAAAATGTTTGCCGACAGGAATAACCCCGGCATCATAGAACCCCCGAATCAACTCGGCTCCTAAACGAGCTACCTTTTTGGGATCAGTATCCAGAGATCTTTGTCCAATGATCGGATTGATAGGATTGGAATGAACATCAAGGACCGGGGCATAATCCATATTAATGCCTATTGCCCGCAATTCTTTGCCCATTCCAAGTCCAAATCGGTAGGCCAGGGTATCGGAGTCGGCTTGCCCCAGGCAGGCCATGGCGGGGAACTGCGTAAAGGGTGCTCCCAGCCGAGCCACTCTTCCTCCCTCCTGATCCACCGAAATAAAAAGTGGAGGGATATCTGGATGGCCTGCATTGAGCGATTGGAGATCTTTGATTAATTGCAACAATTGATCAGGATTCTTAAAGTTCCGTTCAAAGAGAATCAAACCTCCAACGCCCTGTTGAACGATCAATTCTTCTGTTCGGGGGTTGAGGGAGGTGCCCTCAAATCCTGATACAATCATTTGGCCGGTCTGTTGTTTTAGCGAAAGCAAAAGGGATCAGTTTTGGAAAGTGTTGATGAACGGTGTGTATGAAGGCAATTTCCTGCCGCAGACCTATTCCGGTTCCTACGAATCGAAAAGGTTTGCTACTTCGGCGAGTGGGCATCGTTGCCCGGTTCGGCACCCGTATGTTACCATAACTTAATAACTCGATATCAACATTCAATACTTATACCTATGCAACGCAGAGTGGTGATTACCGGCCTTGGTGCAGTGAGCCCGAATGGCATCGGATTAAAAACTTTTTGGGAAAACACATGTAAAGGGATCAGTGGCATTGATCGCATTGCCAGTTTTGATCCTTCCGGCTTATCCTGCCAAATTGCAGGGGAAGTGACCCAACTCGATCCGTCTCTTTATTTTTCAGCATCAGATTTAAAAAAACTGCCCCGCTCCGTTCCGCTTGCTGTGGCCGCCACTCAGGAAGCATTGGCCAATGCGGGAATTGATCTCTCCAGTTTTTCGGAAGAGGATTTTGAAGGGCTGGGAGTTTTGGTGGGAAGCGGTGGCTCCGGTTTTGATTTTTCGGAAAAACAATTTAAAATATTTTTCTCGAAACAAAAGCATAAAATCAGCCCTTATGCGATCTCCAATTCTCTGGTTGGTATGTTGTCCAGCGAAATTTCCATGTATTTTGGTCTCCATGGTCGAAGCCATGTGATGTCTAATGGATGCACCAGTTCTACCGATGCTATGGGTTATGCATTTAATACCATTCGCTTCGGTCAGGAAGACTGGTTTGTTTCAGGAGGAGTAGAATCCTGCGTGACTCCTGCCATGATGCAGGGATTTGAAAGAATGAAAG
>JABIXH010000186.1 GCA_018664975.1 Nitrospina sp.
CTCAAACTGACCTTGTTGAGTGATTTAGGTAATGTTTCATTCATGGCCAATGATTGGGATGAGGCGCAGGTTGTGGCAAAAGAAACTATTTCTATCCATGAGAAATCTGGCGATAAGGCGGCCTTGAGTTCGGCCTTGGGGAACCTTGGAAGTATTTTAATGCAAAAGCAGGATTTTGCCGGGTCCGAAGAGAACTATACCCGCGCCATTGAACTCAAGCAGGAATTGCAGGACCACAAAGGCATTCAGGATATCTATGGCAGTTATTTAAATGTCCTGATTATGGCTGGGAAGATGGATGTAGCCGAAAAGATGGTCAAAAAAACCCTTAAGGCGCATCAGGACAATGACAACTTGCCTGGAGTCATGTCTGAGTATCGCAATTTGGGAAATATCAGTTTGCAGAAAACCGATTGGTTCAACGCTGAGAAAAACTATTTAAAAGCATTGGAAGTCAATACCAAATCTGACAACAAACCAGAAATGGCGGAAGACAACCGGAATATTTATAACCTGTATCTGCAAAAAGAAGATTGGCCGAATGCGGAAAAATATGCGCTAAAGTCCCTGGCCATTGCTGAGGGAATTAAAGACTATCGTAACGCCTGTGCGGATTGCCGGATTCTCTCGAATATTTATGTAGAGAAAAAGGAGCGTACCAAGCAGGAGGACTATTACAAAAAAGCTCTTGAAAATTCCAGGACACTCAATGATCCGAAAGAAATTATCATCGACCTCAGGTTTTTGGGTAAATTCAATATGGGGCGTGGATACAGGGAAAAGGCTGAAGAAAACTTCAAACAAGCTTTTGAATTCTCCACTAAATTGAACGATAAAAAAGAAATAGCGGAGGATTTCCGCAATCTTGCCAACTTGTCTTTCAGTAATGGAGAACGCAAAGAGGCCGAAGATATGTATCTTAAGGCTTTGGCGCTTACCCGGGAGGTCGGCGACTTTCAAGGTGCAGGGCAGGACTTGACCTATTTGGGTAACTTGAAATTTAAAGACAGTTTGTTTGAGGAGGCGGAAGAATATTTCAACCAGGCCAGTGGCTGTTTTGAGCAGACCAAGAGTTGGACAAGCCTGGTTCAATTTTATTTGACGGTAGGCCGGATGGAAATTATGGTTTCCCGATATGAATCCGCCGATGAATACATTGCAAAAGCCCGGAAGATTGCCAAAGATTTAGGTGATCCCGAGCCAATCATGAAGGCACTTCAGGAGATAGAACAATTCAAGAACACGGTTGATAAAAAATAGTCGATGTCAGGTTTATAATCAACCGATCCTTCCTGGTTCTTTTCTGACAAGGTTTTTCAGTTATTTGGCAGCATATCGAAGGGTAATTAATGGGTTGGTTTAGTAATATATTTGACAAGAATTCCAGTATTCCGGAAAACAGGTTGAGTCGAAATTTAGCTGGATGGATTAAAAGCCGTTTAAAAATTTAGGGTTAGAGAGGTTTTGCGGGTCTGCCTGGGAACATTGCGTTTTCTGGCTGCATCGAGATGAAAAGAAAGGCTTTTTCAAGGCCTAACAATATAAAAATTAAAGGCCATTTGTCTTGACACAGGCCTTTAAAAGGAGATAGATTAAAAGTTAATCGGCTTAAAATTCAGGGTAGTACTTTGCCTTGCTAGCCTGATATGTCAATATTTTTTAACCTTTTTTTGTGTGGATAAATGAAGGTCAATTATAGTGCTCAATTAATGGAAGAGTCTGCTTTTAGGCACCTTAACCATTTGGAAAGATCTGGTTATCGAGCGGATTATGACGAATTCCATTCCCTCGCCGACCCGATTTATGAACTTCCTGAAGATGACCGGGAAGCGGCTTTTGAAAAGGTAAATCGTCTGTTTTTTCTGGAAAGGTTAAAGCTGGGAGATCACGTATTACGTGCTCTTGAGGCAGTAGGCCTTATTCCCAAGCGTAGGCGCACTGTTAGAAAATCTGCTCTGACTCAAAAAGCTGAATCTGAGGAGGTTGAGAATCAGGAAGCCGTTGAGGAATTGCCGGAACATGCTGAGGTTAGTGAAGGTGAAGCACAGGCCGAAGCAGAAGAAGGCGAAACCGCAGTCGCTGAAATGGAAGAGGATGATGACTCCGAAATAGAGGAGGTCTCTGCAGAAGTTTCCTATGACCTGGCCCGTGAATTTGAGGAGCGGATCAAGGAAGTAACGGTCAAAAGGGCGATTAATAAAGTAGACGAAGGTTCTAATGTTCTCAATCGGGTTTCTGGACATCCCATCATTGAAATGCGGGTTTTGGCCAGCCGGTTTAGTAATCCTGAAGAAGCCCAGGAGCTTGATGCGTTTTTGATCCAGGAATTTATGCATGCCAAGGATATGGTCGACCCCGAGTTTGACTATGAAGATGCTTTTATCCCCGGCAACCCTTCGGTGAAGAATCTGATTACAGCGCGGTTCAGGCTTTTGTGGAATATGTATGTAGACTCCCGTTTGGCGCGTATGGGTGTTGTTTCAGTTCTGCCCAAAGAAGCGCGGTACCGCGAGTTTGATAACTTTTACCGTAAAATCCCGGAGAAGCAGAGAAAGGGAATTTTTGAAGGGTTATGGAAAACTGAGAAGCTGACCCACGAAGAGCTTCTCTCTATGGCCACCGATCTCGATACCCTGATGAGTAAATATGTCGATCCTGGAGAGATAACGGATGAAGACAAGGATTATATTCATTTGCAAGGATCACCCTGTCCGCTTTGTAAGTTCCCGACTTATAACTGGGTGGACGATCCAGAAAGTATCTGTGATGAAATGGTGATCGAAGCCATTCAGATCGATTTCCCGGATTGGGAAAGCAGAGACGGAGGTTGTGACCGATGTATTGAGGTTTATGAATTAAGGGCGGGTGTAGGTTAACCTGCCTTTTTTTGTGTTTTATTAGGAAGCTTCAAAACGATAAAGTTTGTTTGAATAAAAATTAGGTTAGAAAGTTGAATTCGTCTAACCAATGTTAATAA
>JABIXH010000187.1 GCA_018664975.1 Nitrospina sp.
GAGCATTTTTGGAATTTTGCAAGAGATTCTATAGTTTTTCATCTGGAAGCCATTGACCTTGTTGATGCGATTAATTCAGGAGCCTGGGGAGATTGGTGGTCTTCCAGCTATGGTGAACGTCAGGTCACACACGCGCATGTTAAATGGATCGCCTTGGTTTACTGGTTATTTGGTGAAGAAAATCCTTTTTACTTTGAGTTAATAAATTCTGTGACATGGGTAGCATCGGTTGTTCTGATATATCTTTCCGCGCGTATTTTATTTAGCCAGAATGTGATGGTTGCTTGTTTTGCTACATCGTACCTTTTTTTCCCATCGATTATATTATCTTCGACACAACTGCTAAGAGATCCTTTTTACGTGCTAGGAATTTGCGGGATGATATTCGGATGGGTGGCAATATTTAATAAGGATTTAAAATGGAAAGGTGCATTAGCAATAATAATTAGTTTTTTGCTTCTAATTTCCATCCGTGAATATATTACCCCCTTGCTTTGGTCGACTTTTTTTATTTGCACCGTAATTTTTTTACTTATGAGAAGCATAGACGGCCTCCCAGGGTTAATTATGTTAATGGGAATATCTATAATTTCTTATCAAGAAGGATTTTTGAAAGTACCAGCAGTGAATTTCGTGGACAATAATTCTTCGATAGATGAAACAAAAGCTAAAGAGAGGCCAAAAGATAATAAGGCAAAAGAATCAACCCAAAGCTTTCTGGGCTTTGCTCAAGAAATGTGGAAAGTAGCGGGGGATGATTCAATGACAGAAGGTTTTAATAAATTAAGGGAATTTAAAAATGAGGGACCTGTTCTGGGAATGGCCTTGAGCAAGTTTGTTCTTTTAGAACCCATTAAATATGATGGTGCCCTGGGCTATATCAGTTATTTGAATAAGAAACTCGCCATACGGCTTAGTTTAGTGCGGTTTGGTTTTAGGATAGAAAACAGGTATGCGAATTCAATTTTGGACCCGAATGCTCAATTTATGAATATTAGGGAACTGATTGCTTACTTACCTAGAGCACTCCAAATAGGGTTTTTGTCTCCATTTCCAAATTTATGGGTTTCGCGGGGAACTGAAACGGGAAATTTGGGGAGAATGATGGCTGGTTTGGAGACTTTGGTAGTGTATGTTGTTTTGATTGGTTTCGTTGCAGTCTTATTTATGGAGATTCAGATCTTAAAATCAATAGCTCCTATTCTCGTCTTTTCTGGGATAATTATTATATTGTTGGGTTATGCGGTTCCGAATGTAGGGGCAATATATCGCATGCGCCAAGGATTTATAATTCCTTTTTTTATGTTGGGGGTGTTTGGCCTGAATCTCATTTTTATAAAGCTTAAAAGTAAAATGTCGAAAAATTGAATAAGATCCCTTGCTGGAATAATATATATCATGTTTATTCTAAATCTTAGCAGACGCAAAAAACATTTCCTTATGATGATAATAGACCTTTTTCTGGTGTCTGTATCATTGTGGTTGGCATTTATTTTACATTCTAATGAATGGTTCTGGCCAAGTCTGAATCAATGGTGGTTGTTTATCTCAGCCACAGTTTTAGCGCTTCCCATTTTTATTAATTTTGGTCTATATCGGGAGGTAGTGCGATTTATAGGACACAAGGGAATGCTATCCATCTTCCAGGCTACAGGAATACTTGTTCTCTTGTGGTTACTGGTAGCGACTGCTATTTTTCCATTATACTTTGAATTAGAGATTTCGTTTCCCCGTTTTCTTCCTATTCTTTTTTGGATGACTCTGTTGCTGGTGGTAGGTGGAAGTCGACAATTAGCTCGTTTGGTATTACTAGAAATTGCGGCTATTAAGGCGCCTACTTCTAATGCAAATAAGAGTGTTCTAATATATGGTGCAGGTAGGGTAGGGTTGGAATTGGCTTCATCGCTTTCTCATAATAAGGAAATATGCGTACTGGGCTTTATTGACGATGATCATTCATTACATGGTCACTTTATCCACAATCTGGAAATCTTGGGAGACCGTACTGAGATAGGAAAAATCCGTTCTAGATCTGGTCCCTTAGAAGTATTGTTGGCGACTCCGAGTATGAGCACAGGTCAACGTAAGGACGTACTGAAATATCTTGAGGATAAAAAGGTAGCAGTGAGGACGGTTCCTTCCCTAAACGATTTTGCTTCTGGGGTGGCAAAAATAAATGATCTCCGAAACATTGATATAACGGATTTGTTAGCGCGTAAAGAAGTTGAACCCAATCAAAAACTCCTCGCTACTTGTATAACCAATAAAAATGTCTTGGTAACGGGTGCGGGTGGGTCTATTGGCTCTGAACTATGTCGCCAGATTTATGAGCTAAACCCCAATTGTTTGGTGCTATTTGAACATTCAGAACTGAGTCTTTATCGAATCAATTTAGAATTAAAAACCCTATCTGAAATATCTAGCTGTGAGATTAAAATAGTTCCTATACTTGGTTCTATAAATAATAAAAAGCATTTTGAAGAAACTATAAGAAATTTCAAAATTGATACTGTCTACCATGCTGCGGCCTATAAACATGTTACCCTTATTGAAAATAATATTTCAGCAGGTGTTAGAAACAATATTTTTGGAACGCTTAATGTTGCTCAGGCTGCCCTTTCTCAGAATGTAAAACATTTTATTCTCATATCTACGGATAAGGCTGTTCGCCCAACCAGTGTTATGGGTGCAACCAAGCGGATTGCTGAAATGATAATCCAAGGTCTCTCCCAACAAAACCAGCAATTAGCTGGAGACCAAGAACTAACTACGCGATTTGTCATTGTCCGGTTTGGCAATGTTCTAGGTTCATCAGGTTCAGTAATCCCTTTATTTCAGCAACAGATTGCTGCGGGAGGGCCGATTACGATTACCCATCCAGAAGCAACTAGATATTTCATGACTATCTCAGAAGCCAGCCAATTAGTTATTCAGGCAGGTTCTATGGGGGATAATTGTAGCGTCTTTGTGCTCGATATGGGTGATCCTGTTTCTATTCTTTCTCTAGCTAAGCAAATGGTATATTTGTCAGGTCATCTTTTAAAGTCAGATCAAAATGTTGAAAATGACTCGGGCATTGCCATTAAATATACGGGAATGCAGAAGGGGGAAAAAATACATGAAGAACTCTTCATTGGTGAAAATATTACAGTCACTAAACACCCTATGATTATGAAAGCTCAAGAAGATTTCTTTGGATGGTCAGATATTGAGGGGATGTTGACAGAACTAGAATCACAGTATGGGCTGGGTGAAGATAAGATGCAACAACTACTGATGCAGTATGCGATAAAAAAAACAGATGATAAACTTGCTTAAGTATTTTTGGTTATGATTCCTTATGAGAGCTGAAACCTATTTAGAAGGCTTTTTTTTCTTGAGTTTTTCTATGCAATCTTGGTTTGGTTCTTGGGGGTTAACTATAATAATATTATCTGGGAACTGGGTTTTTTGATCGATCACAGCTGACTTAAGCTGTTCGCAACTGATATTAAGAGTTAATTTAAGATCGACCCCTTTAAGGTTAGTATTGCGGAGATCGGCATTTTTGAAATTAGTAGCCTCAAGAATGGTCCCCATTAAATTAGTCCCCATTAAGTTGGCATTGCTTAAATTCGCTTGCCTGAGATTGGCATTGATCAGGCTAGTCTCCATTAAGTTAGCATTACTTAAATTCGCTTGCCTGAGATCGGCCATGTAAAGGTTCATGTTTGGCAGGTTTCGTCCCTGGAGATCAAGCCCTTTCCCCTTTAAAAAATTGATGCAGTTGAAGTTTGATGAGGAAGACTCAAGTTGATAGATGTAATCAGGAAATTGGGTATTTTGATCGATTTCAGCTGACTCAATCTGCTCGCAACTGATAAAAAGGGCTTTCTTTAGATTGACTCCTTTTAGGTTTGTATTGCTGAGATGAGCATTACTAAAAATAGTAGCCCCAAGATTAGTCCCCATTAAGTTGGCATTGCTTAAATTGGCTTGCCCGAGATTGGCATTGACCAGATTAGTCTCCATTAAATTAGCATTACTTAAATTTGCTTCCTCTAGATCTGCAAGACCCAAGTTGGCACCCATCAAATTGGCATTGCTTAAATTTGTTTGCCTGAGATCTGCGGAATAAAGATCTATATTTGGTCTGCTTAGCCCTTGGAGGTCAAGCCCTTTTCCTTTTAATAAATTGATACAGTTGAAGCTTGATGAGGAAGACTCGAGTTGATAGATGTAATCAGGAAATTGGGTATTTTGATCGATTACAGCTGACTTTATCTGTTTGCAATTGATATGGTGAGCTCCCTTAAGGTTGGCCCCTTTAAGGTTTGTATTGCTGAGATTGGTATTGCTAAAAATAGCAGCTCTAAGGTTGGCTCCACTTAAGTTGGCATTGCTAAGATTAGCATCGATAAAGTTAGCGTAATTTAAATTGGTCTCCATTAAATTGGCATTACTTAAATTTACTTTTCCAAAATCAGCCATGTAAAGGTTAATATTTGACAGGTTCCATCCCTGGAGGTTAAGCCCATTTCCTTTTAATAAATTAATACAGTTGAAGTTTGATGAGGAGGATTCCAGTTGATAGATGTAATCAGGAAGTTGGGTGTTTTGATTGATTACAGCTGACTTAATCTGTTCGCAACTGATATGGTGAGCTCCCTTAAGATTGCTCCCTTTAAGGTTTGCATTGCGGAGATTGGCATTACTAAAAATAGCCGCTCCAAGGTTGGCTCCACTTAAATTGGCATTGCTTAAATTGGCTTGCCTGAGATTGGCATTACCCAGATCGGACCCCATTAAATTTGCATTGTTCAAATTTGACTGCCCGAGGTCGGCATTTTTTAGGTTGGCTTTGATAAGATTTAGCCCTTGAAGGTCCACTCCTTTGCTATTCATCGAATTAACACATTTAGAATTTGATGAAGAGGCCTGATCCACGGAAAGATAATTAGGTAAACGGGTATTTTGGTCGATTACGGCAGACTTAACCTGTTCGCAGGAAACATTTTTGGAAGTGCTGAGGTTTGCCCCTTTAAGTATAGTGTTGTGTAAGTCTGCGTTAAATAAATTTGCATTACTTAAGTTTGCATCGCGGAAATTTGCCAAATCAAGTTTAGCTCCAATGAGATTGGTGTGGCTCAATATTGCTCCTTGTAGATTGGCTTTGCTTATTTGAGTTCCATGTAAGTTAGCCCTGCTAAGGTCGGCTTTGATTAAGTTAGATTCAGTGAGATTTGCTAATCCCAGATTTGCTCCTTTTAGATTTGCTTTCATAAAATTTGTTTTTGTGAGATCTGCTTCTTCTAGGTTGCTGTCACTGAAGTTTGCTTCCCTTAGATCCATTTGGCCAAGGGCACTACCTGATAAGTCTTTTTTAAGATTTTCTATTGCTCTCCCCAGTATCCTATTAATTGTCTTGTCAGTTTCACCTTCCCTAAATAGAGAATTAAATATAGTAAGTGGTTTCCAAAAGATTGGTTTTGATCTTCTTTTCAGGTTTTGAACTGAAACAACGTAGGGAAGCCCAGTTTGAATTTTATGAGTTAATCTTGGTAGTAAATCATTTGCTTTGTTGGCAATGATATTGCTTTCATTCACATGCACATAAAAACATGCAACATATAAAACAATATAGGTACCGATAAGCCAAGCAATAATGGATTTAAAGGACTTCATCATAAACTGTTATCTCTAGGTATCTGAAATTAGACTCTAATAGTGTCTCTATAATAATGTGACTGTTTGATTTTGGTTTGGCTTCAATATTTTTATGTGGCATTAGTTTTTATTTTTTGATCCGTCACTTTGTGGCGCGCAATTAAGCCCAGAAGAGAATGAAAAATCCAATTCAAATGTGGATATTTTAAGCTATCAAAAGTCATGGAGTGGGCAGTAAACCCAGCCAAAACAACAAGAGTCAATATGACTTGCATATTGTCAAGTAAGGTAGGCTTCCTCAATACAGTAACAACATTAATTAATAAATATACACCTAAACCAAGGTATGCCATTGTGAAAAGACCACCCATTTCACCTAGAAAACTTAATGCCATATTATCGAATACGTGTACTCCAGCGACCATGCTTTGAAAGGAATATGTTTGATCCGTTGGATAGATTTTAGATTGGTAATCATCAGGGATAAACCTTGATAAAGACGAATTAAAGCCCAGCCCAAATATAGGTTTTTCTTTAATGACATCAAGAGCTATATGGTAAAGCTCCATGCGAACAAGCAATGTTTCTTTTCTTAAAAGTTCATTTTTCAATTGCGGAGGAACTTTGTCGGCTAATTGATAGCCAGTGGTTACTAAAACTAAAGCAACCAGTGTGAAAATCCATATCCCTTTGCGTTTGGTTGCCGCCAAAAAAAAGGCCATTATAACCATTGCCAGCGCAGGCCCCCTTTGGGCGATAAGAGTAATTAAAAAAGCACCTGAAAGTATGCAAAAAACCCAAAAAATCCTTTGCCAATTACTTTTTGATTTCCCTAGTAAAACTAATGGGCCTATTGATAATAAAATAAGAAGTGAACCTGCGGGAATGGGATTCCCAGAAAACAATAAAATTCGTTTTCCAGAGGCATAGATTTGCTGAATGAACTCATAAGTGCCGAACCCTAATAAAATAATAAAACAAAATGAACATAAATAAAAAAACCGCATTTGCGTTTGCTTATTGTCAAATAAAGAATATGAAATACTGAAAACCAGTATCCCAGACATCAAATAAAGGCTCATTCCTTTAAGTGAGGCAAGCTGGTTTTCGCTAAAGCAAATATTCAACATACCAAGAATGGTTAAAACCAAAACAATTTTGAACTCAACAGGCCATGTTTTGTTTTTAATTAAACTTGACCAGTTATAGGCAAGAACTATAAATGCAGGAAGAATGCAGGCCAATATAATGGCACTTTGAGCCAAATGCGGTTGCCAGTTTTGAATGGCGTGAACGGAAAAAAAAACAATGAACAGGGTGCATAAGAAATAAACTGCGATGGGCAGTTTTTTTTCCGAAACGCGGATATCATTATTCAACATTAATAACTCCGCTTAAATACATCATGCCCTTACTTAAATTTTTGATCGGATTTGAAGATTCAATATATTCATTATTTCGTATGAATTTCAAAACTACGGGTAGGGATTTTAGAATGTATTGAAATCCAAGGATATTAAATGTCTATTTAGGATTATACACATCAATAAATTAATCTTGGGTTCTTCAATACTTTTTTAAGTTCAATCTTATTGATTTATGGATTGAGAAAGACTTAATTTGTTTCTTTCCCCGGCTATGAAAAATGGGGCTAGCAACCTTAAGATTATTCTGACATAAAAAGCTATTTTTGGCCCTAAAAAAATATAATTTAACGGCATGCCCGAAATAGCTAAAATTTGTTGAGTTTGGAGAGTTTTTCCGGTTTGAATTAGCCAGCAGGTACTCTCTGGGTGTTTAGTCACCGAGTGAGTTGTGAGGCCGTTCTTCGTTGTATTCCCTAATTAAGTTGTCTATAAATGCTCTGACTTCTGATAACCGTTTGAACGCACCCATATGTAGCACTTCAGTTCGATACGCCCTATTTAATCTCTCTACATACGAGTTCTGAGTTGGCTTGCCAGGTTTGATAAAATCAAGTTATATGTCATGTTGGTCTACCCAATCAGCCAGTGTTACAGATCAGTATTACAGAGATGAACTCAGGCCATTTCTCCATCCTGATTTTTGCCGTATAACCCCACCAAATCACAATGTGTTCTAACATACGGACGACTTGAGCAGATAGATCCACCTAAATGGCTAGCGCTTCTCCGTTGTAATCTTCTCACTTTAAATGTTCTGAACCTTCTGCCATAAAACAGACTGTCAGATATGAAATCTGTCGACCAGCACTGGTTTATATCCGCAGGAACCGCCAACGGCTCAGAATCTATACTTGGCAACCGTTTATTCCATTTTCGCGGGAGGCTCAGATTAAGACAAAATAATATTATGTATCATTCGATGGCGAATCGATCCATCCAGGCCCCAAAACTGATAATCCGCCATATGGCAGGGTCGTAGGGAACGGTTCCGTATAGTATTTTTGAAGCACTTTTTAATACTAACTCATTATTTAATTTCCCTTTGGATTGTTCCAGTGCTCGTTTTATCTCCTTCATAAAAATATCCGGGGCATCTTTCTTTGCCCAAATTTCTTCAGGAGTCACATATCCCATCTTGTCAGTTCGCTCAGCAACTTTTCTAGGTAGTTTGTCACTCATGGATTTTCTAAGAATCCGTTTAGTTGTGCCATGCCTAATCTTGAAATTTGCTGGACAGCCCAAAACAAACTCTACTAGCCTATGATCAAGAAAGGGGACTCTGCATTCAACCGAATGGGCCATGGAATCTCTATCGGCCCAGTGAAGTTGGGCAGGTAAGCTGGAATATAATAACTGAACATGTGACATTTCGTTTATTGTTTTGTCCCTCTTCATATAGTCTAGTTCCTCACATCTAATTTGGGAGGAATTTAGCCAGGACGGCTTAAAGGCATAATTATGTTTATTTGATCCTAAAATAAATTTTCTGAGCGCATTCATAAAAGAGAGATGCGGGTTGTTGTTTTTTATTTTGCGAATACTATAAATTTCTTGAGCTAGTTCTATCCAATTTCCACTAAACAAAAGGTTTTGCAGTAATGCTTTAAAAAAAATTGGATATCCTGCCATTAATTCATCGGCTCCATGACCTTCAAGCGTAGCCTTAACAGATGTTTTTGAAACTAATTTAAATACATTCCATTCCGCATAGATGCTGGTAGTTATGGAAGGTTCGTCTTGATGCCATATGATTTTTTCATGCGTATCAAAAAGTTCTGCCAGGGAAGGAAAGGTAAAATGGGTCTTGACATTGGTTTTTCGGGCTACTTCTTCAATAAACCTACGTTCATCATAAGTATCTATATGTGAGCAGGATGAAAAGGTATTTTGAAGGGTCTGGGCTCCTTTTTCTCGAAGGAGTTCGTTTATTGCACAAACAATGGAAGAGGAATCAATCCCACCTGATAGGCCAGTTCCAATGGGAACATCGGCTCTAAGTTGTAATCGGATTGAATCGTAGAATAACTCTTTTAATCGATCTCCTGATTGCTCAAAATCGAGACCTGTTTTCTGAGGACTTAGTTCATACCATTTTTTGATAGGTAACGGAACGTGAATATCTGATAGATGACAATGTATGGATTCTCCTCCACGTAGCTGGTTAACATCCGCAAATAAAGTTTCTGCTGTATGATCCAACCAACTTCGTGCTAGAAAGTCATAGGCTCGATGGCTATTCAAATGTGCTCTCCACCCAGGGAGGACGGAGAATTGTTTGACCTCTGAAGCGAATGCCAGAAAGCCTTTTGGAGAAAACCAATAGTAAAGTGGTTTAATTCCAAACCTGTCTCGTGCCGCGAAGATTTGTTTCTTTTGGGTGTCAAGCAAGACAAATGCAAACATCCCATTAAAGCGATGTAGACAGTCTGACCCCCATGCTCTATATGCCGCCAATATGACTTCGGTGTCAGTATCTGAGTTGAATGTGTATCCTGTGGCCGTCAACTCTTTACGGAGTTCTACATAATTATAAATTTCGCCATTCTAAATTAAGGCATATTGTCCATTTGGAGAAATCATCGGCTGGTGCCCGGCGGGAGAAAGATCAAGAATCGACAAGCGCCGATGCCCCATTGCTATTCGGCAAGGGAGTTTGGGCCACTCTTTAATAGGTCCTGTAGGAGTAAAAGGTAAATCACTTTGGTAGACTGAACTAGGAGAATCTTCTCCTCCCAAAATAATTTTATCTCTATCCTTTTGCAAAAACAAAATATACCCTTCATCGTCTGGACCTCGATGCCTAATGAGATCATTCATGGGATGAATGTAAGGGGCGACATCAAAATGACCGAAACTAATTAATGCGGAGATTCCACACATAATGTCTGAGAAAATTAAAAAGTTAGAAAAAGGGTAAAATGATTGTAAAATTAATAATTCGAGGAAAATACTATTTGCTAAATCAAATTTTCATTTATTTATTGAGCGAACAACAAATAATAGAAATACAAGTCAAGGAGAAGATATTTGAAAAAGAGAAAAGAAGCAAAGGAAAAAGAATTAATACTGAAGCTCTTTATAGGAAAACAGGAGGTTTAATGTCTCCTGGTGATGTTAGAGATCTATGAAAAACAACCAAATTATAGTAGTCGACTCAGGAATTGGCAATTTGGCCTCCGTAGTAAATATGATTCAGAAAATAGGAGGCGAAGCAAAGATATCTTCATCTCTTGATGAAATCAGACAAGCACAAAAGTTGGTTCTTCCTGGAGTAGGATCTTTTGATGCAGGCATAATTGCATTAAAAGAACGTTCTTTAGATATCGCTGTTAAATCTGCTGTCAAAGAAAATGGCTCTTTATTGCTGGGAATTTGTCTTGGAATGCAGTTGTTATTTGACTCAAGTGAGGAAGGAAGTCTACCAGGCTTGGGGCTAATTCCAGGCCATGTCTGTTACTTTCAATTGAAAGATGAAAAACTAAGGGTTCCTCACATGGGTTGGAATATTGTAAAACCGAAACGGTCATCAATTTTATTTGATATAGAAGATGAACATCGATTTTATTTCGTACATTCTTATCATGTGAACTGTTTAAATGCTAAAGATGTAAGTGCGACGACACACCATGGATATGACTTTGTCTCCGCTACGGAAAGTGGCAATGTTATGGGGGTGCAGTTTCATCCGGAAAAAAGTCATCGTTTTGGGATGGCGCTGTTTAAAAAATTTCTTTCTCTGTAATCATGCTGAACTCACGTGTTATTCCTTGCCTTCTGCTTCAGAATGGGGGGCTGGTAAAGACATTAAAGTTTGCCAAACCAAAATATGTTGGCGATCCTATTAATGCTATCCGCATATTCAACGATAAAGAGGTCGATGAACTCATAGTCTTAGATATTAGTGCTAGTAAGGAAAAGCGTGATCCTGATTATGCATTGATCGAAAAATTTGCCGGTGAATGTTTTATGCCTCTTTGTTATGGTGGCGGGGTTAATTCGGTACGGCAAGCCCGACAATTGTTCGCGCTGGGAGTTGAGAAGGTTTGCCTGCAGACAGCTGCTTTGGAAGATCCCTCAATCATTACCCGTATTTCAGATAACTTTGGAAGACAAAGTGTAGTAGTTTCTGTTGATATTAAGAAAAGTTGGATGGGAGAGTATAAACTTTATCGGTCAATAGATGGTAAAAAGGTTAAACAACCTTGGTTGCTGTATCTGCAACATGTAGCAAATGCTGGGGCTGGCGAGATTGTTGTGAACTCAGTTGACCTTGACGGTACAATGGCAGGAATGAATCTAGAACTGATTCGAGAAGCCGCATCAGCAATCAAAATACCTCTCATTGCTATGGGAGGCGCAGGTAGTTTGTCAGACATGAGAGACGCAATCCAGGTAGGTGCCAGCGCAGTTTCTGCTGGGGCTTTTTTTGTTTTTCACGGACCGCACCGGGCAGTACTGATTACCTATCCAGATTACCGAGAGCTTGAGAAGTTATTAGGAAAAAAGTAATGACCGCACCTTACAGAATATGCTCGCGTTGTGTGATGGATACCAGTGCCGGAGATATATATTTTGATAAAAACAATATTTGCAATTACTGTTCAGATTTTATTGAGCGCTATGGACATATCTTGGATAAGGATCCAGAACAACGCCGCCACGAGTTAGATATTCTTTTAGCTGAGGTTAAAAAACAGGGTAAAGGAAAACAATATGACTGTGTAATTGGTATTTCTGGCGGTGTAGATAGTTCATGGGCATTGGTTCAAGCTGTAAGACATGGTTTGCGTCCATTAGCAGTTCATATGGATAATGGCTGGGACTCAGAACTGGCCCAGAATAACATTGCCAATCTGATAAAGGGGCTGGGTGTCGATCTTTATACGCATGTTATTAATTGGAATGAATATCGTAGTTTGATGCAGGCATTTTTTGACGCGGATGTAATTGATGTCGAGCTATTATATGACAACGCTATGCTTGCAGTGAACTACCAACAATCAGCTGAGCATGGAATAAAATATATTTTGGCTGGTTCCAATCAGGCAACTGAAGGTATGCGTTTACCCAAAGGTTGGACTTGGTTAAAATTTGACAAGCGAAATATAAAATCTATCGGAAATCGTTTTGGAAATACCCGCTTAAAAACATTTCCTTCCATAGGAACATTGGAATTTGTTTACTATGAGTTTGTCAGAAAAATCCGATGGATACCATTTCTTGATAATTTTGAGTACAATAAGCTCGAGGCTACAGATATCCTAAAGCATGAGTTTGGCTATAAGCCATACCCCTTTAAACATTATGAGTCAATATTTACCCGATTTTTCCAGGGGTATATCCTCCCAAACAAATTTAAGGTCGATAAAAGAAGGGTACACCTTGGGACTCTGGTTACTTCTGGTCAAATGACCCGTGAGCAGGCGATCTCAGGTCTAGAGGGAATTGCTTATCCTTCGGAACGTGCGTTAGAAGATGACAAAATATATTTTACAAAAAAAATGGGGTGGACCTTACAGAAACTTCAAGACTACATAAATAGACCTCCTAAGCACCACGCGGTTTATCCCTCAGAAAAGATGTTTTGGGATGCTTTGATAAAAACATATAGAACCTTTAAAGCAGACTAATTTCTCCTCCAATCCTAATCTGAGCTCTGATTAAAAATTTGGTTTAAGTCGAAACTATGGGTGCTGATGGAGTAAAAAATTCAATATAAATTGAGGAAAAAACTAGTGATTTTCCAAGTTTATCCCTGTCAGAAAAAAAGCAATATTGCTCCCCTCCGTTGACTGGATTATTTTGAAAGATAGAAATGAAGAAATTCTCCAACTTTGATTCCTATTTGTTCGTAAGCCATCACTTGAAACTTCTTGAAGTGATTTTCCGTGATTGCCTGGAAGCATTACTGTTCACGTTTATTTTCAAGCAATGGGATCATTTGTTCGCATGTTAAAAAATTAATATTATTTTGGTTTTTTATGGTTTTCAATAAGCTAATGATATTTTCAGAAGTTTTTTTTGGGTTGTGATTTCTATTGTATAGTGCATAGCGAACTTTAAAGCCATGACTTTTTGAGGGAAGAAGATGATTCCAGTGGAATTTATATTGGAGTGTTTCTCTGTTTTCTTCAAGGTCCTCGGGATGAAACAAATAGACTATAGGATTGTTGAACATGGTTGATTCTATATGTAAGAATTTGAAAAATAATTTTTCAATCATTCTTCCAAATGCCATTCCTACATTAGCCATGAAGGGTACAATAAAAGACGACACGGGAACTTCCCACAGTAAAGCATTTCCGCGAGTAAATGGGCTGTCATAACTGGGGTGATAAGGCTTTCTAGGAGCAAAAAGCCACCCGATATTAGTTATGTCAGAGCTAAAGATTCCCAGACGTTGTGGGCAAACGGAACTGTCTATTTTAAAACCAACTTCATCTAATGCTCTAATGGTATTGCCATTAAGCCTGAAAACAGGTGCGCGGAAGGATACTATTTCCTTCATCGTCACCTCTTCTATTCTTTTTTTTGCTTCAGACAATTTATTTTTTTGATTATCAAATGGCATGGTGTTGTATTGCTCGTCAGGCTTATGTGTTAGGCTATGACAACCTATTTCATGCCCTTCGTCTAGGATCATTCGAACTTCGCGGGGCATTTGCTCGGCACATTCAGCTGGGAAAAAAAAGCTTGATTTAATGGAAATATCATCTAAGACTCTTAAGGTTTTTTCAATCCAAACGGGTACTTCATTTAACTTGTCCTGATAAACATGGGTGTGAACATCCAAGCTGATAATTATTGGAATTTTTGCCATTATTTTATTCCTTTGCATACTAAAATTGCTGCGGTTTCCTTGATGATGGGGGTTTGTTCGAAAAGGAAGTCAATAGTTTTATATAATTTTAAAAATGCTGGATTAAAAGTATAATGTGTAAACATAATTTTCCTGGCTTCAAACCCGGAAAATCCGACTTCTTTGAATAAGTAAGACATTTCTTTTGCTGTATAGAAATGATCGTTAAGATGGTTCCCTACTCCAAAATGATTTTTTAAAATATTGAACCAAGGGCAGTGCTTATTGGGGAAATCAAGAGTTACCACCCCTCCTTTTTGGGTAACTCGATAAATTTGTTGTAGAGCGATTTTCAAGTCAGATAAATATCTTAAGGCAGAAAAAGATACTACACCATCATATGTGTTTTCATCTAGTATGCTAAGTTTTTCCACATCAGCCTGAAAATAATCAATGTTTAAATTTAATGCTTTTGCATTTTCTTTTGCTAGTTCTATTGCCTTATCAGAGAGGTCAATTCCTGTCATTTTATAGCCTAATGCATCGAATAAGGTGGTGTATTGTCCTGTATTGCAGCCTACATCTAATATTTTGCTTCCTTTTTTAAATTGACCCAAAGTTAACGCAGTTTGTACTTTTCTCTGACGGAAATACTGCATTACCGGCGAAATATTTTTATGCAAATCGCTGATATCTTTGGTTTTTATTTTAGCTGTTGAAGCGTATCTATCGTATAACTCTTTAATTTGTTCTTTCATAGGAATTTGTGTTTTGATTTGTTGCCAGGTTATTTTTTCAATATGTTTTGTATTAATCTATACAATGAGATTAACTACTAGTTTTCGCTGATGCAAAAATGGGTTTGTCTGGATAAGTTGTACCATTTTCTAAGTTAGAGTTCCTATTTTTATCGATTTGGAAAATTAGGTGTTAAGTTTCTATAATTGAGGAAAATGGAAGGGCCTTCTTTCAATTGTTCAACTAGTGCCTGCTGTTTTCAGCATACTTTAAAAATGTACCTTCCGACAGTTTGATTTTAGAGGAGGTTTCCAGCAAGGAGTCTATGAGAAAAGTAATTAGGCCAGCATTTGTAGAAAGGTTAGTCGAAGATTTTAAATTGGGTGTAACCACCTTGTCTTAGGTTGAGCTTATTAAAACTGTTGGATAGGGTGAAGTTTACCCAGTTTTTTTTCGAGATTTATACATTAAGCTCTGCTTTATTTAAGCCTATTATGACTTATTTTGAGCTATCGCGAGGGGTGACTTTGCTTGAGATATTCATGGGTGGTAGGCTTGGTAGTTTGTTTTCATAATATTCTCTTATAATAATAGATTATATATTTAGTGTGAAGCTGAAAGCTGTAATTAGAATGCTAGATTAATAAAGATTTTGAGATAGGAATTTACGGCAGGGGCATTTTTTGGAAATCTAAAGGCCTGGAACCTTTAAAAGCCTTGACTGGTTTGGGTTGCATTATGATACCATGATGGCCTTTTGACAATCTCCATTATCAGAATTGTCATGATAAATTTAAAAAAATATGATTTCAAAGTAGACAGGGGGCCGATGGAAATATTCACCCCTCCTCAAGCTTAACTTTATAGGTTTTTAATGCGCTCTAGTTGGAAAAGAGCTATCACAGAGAGATTCAATTGCAGGTAAAATTTGTTGACTTAATTGCCCAATACAATGAGCTTAGGCCTCAGATTGACTCAGCTATAGCTAGGGTTTTAGAGAGTGCTATTTTTATTGGGGGATCGGAAAAGACAGAGTTTGAAAGCAGCTTTTCCCGATATCTGGGAGCTAAACATTGTATCGGGGTGGGTAATGGTACCGATGCCCTGTATATAGCCTTGAAATCCACTGGCATTGGTGCAGGAAACGAAGTCATTGTTCCAGCTAACACCTTTATTGCCACTGCTGAGGCGGTAGAAATGACCGGAGCGAAGGTGGTTTTTGTTGATTGTTGCGAGCATAGTTACAACCTGAGTTTAGAGGACTTGAAAAGCAAAGTTACCATAAATACCAAAGCGATCATTCCTGTGCATCTTTATGGGAACCCCGTAGATATGGAACCTCTATTGGATATTGCCAGGAA
>JABIXH010000188.1 GCA_018664975.1 Nitrospina sp.
AGTTACAGTTTCAGGTAAAAGGGGGAGTCTTTATTGGCCTACTGCCTTGATAACAGGAACATCACCCCATAGACGTTCGAGGTCGTAGTGAAGGCGGGCTTCTTTATGAAAAACATGTACAATTAAATCTCCTAGATCCACTACCACCCAGATACCTCCCGAGTAACCTTCCACCGCAGAGGGTTTATTGTGGGTCTGATAACACTTTTCCAGAATGGCATCGACAATAGATTGAACGTGGACCTTGGAGTTTCCACTGCATATCATGAAAAAATCAGTAAGGTCTGAGCGATTCCTCAGGTCTAGAATAAGAATATCAAAAGCTTTTTTATCTGCCGCAGAATCAACGGCCAGCTGTTGAAGAGCGTTTAATTTTTCTTTCATTCAAACCAAATTTGGAGGGGACTCAGTCCGGTATAATTGATTTTTCATAATATAATTTTCAACTGAAAGGGGCAACAAATTTTTAATTTCTTTTCCATCTTGTACCTGTTGCCGGATCTCTCTGGAAGAAATATCCTGTGGTGGAATTTGGTATAAACGTATGGTATTTCCAGCAGAAAGGTTCAAAGTTGTAGGCAAGGAGTTGTTTTTTATTTCAAGCGGTATATTTTTGAGCCCGAGCATTTGACTTAGTTTAGCCGGAAACTTTAATTCTATATCGGGCCTTGTGCCCACCAGTACATTGCAAAGCTTGAATATATTTGCATAGCTTTTCCAAGTATCCATTATCATAAAGGCATCGGCTCCTAGAATCAGAAAAAGCTCCCAATCGGGATGTCTCTCCTTTATCTGAGATAATGTGTCAATGGTATAGGAAATGCCACCCATTTCAATTTCCATCAATTCTAAGGAGAATGCGGTTTCTTGGGCCAGAGCCAGTTCAAGCATGGCGACGCGGTGTTCCGAAGAGGTGGGCGGATAATGGAGCTTATGCGGAGACTGATTGACCGGAATAAATAAAACCCTTTGTAAATCAAATAGTTGCATTGTCTCAGCGGCCAGGCCCAAATGCCCGTTATGAATGGGATCAAACGTTCCCCCCAGTACACCTACACGTTTTACTTCGTTAGTCATAGTTATTAAATTGTTACATAAATCATTGGATAGTATAGGATATAATGAAATAACAATATTTCCCAAAGCCTTGATTTTGACAATTTTTGGCAATATAAACTGACAAATTTTGTCATTTTGTGCATAATTTTAGGTTTTAAATTCCTCATTCTGGAAAAAAAAATTCTAACACATTAAAAAAAAAGAGGTTATAATAAAAAATCAAAAAAATAATTTTAAGGCATGAGTTTTGCTCTAGATAGTGGATAGTTATTAATATCGTCTATCCCAAGTTTATTTTGTTAATCATAATGAGGAGATGAAAATGTTATCTAAGTTCAGTCAGGTTAAAGGAGAAAAAGGTTTCACTCTTATTGAGTTATTGATCGTTATCGCTATTATCGGTATTTTGGCGGCTATCGCAATTCCTCAATTCAGTGCTTACAAGAACAGAGCTTATCAATCTGATGCGAAAGGCAACCTGCACAACATATATTTGGCCTGCAAAGCCTACTGGGCAGATAATGCGGGTACGGATGCTTGTACAACAGCCCTTGCCACGGCGGCTTCTTATGGTTGGGTGAATTCGTCAAGTGTTACCGTTGCCATCACGAATGGAGCAGAATCAACCTTTGCCGCAACGTCAATCCACGCTTCAGATGCGAGCAGTGTGACGTTCACCATGAATTCTGTTGGTAATATAAGCTAACTGGATTTATACAACGAGAATTCCCCACCTTCTGCCTTTGGCGGGAGTTGGGGAATTTTCTTTTAATTACTTTGGTAAATCCCTTATGACAGCATCCCACGTAAAGATCCGGACAATTTTTTTTTAATCCTTATCCCGGCTTGTTTTTACCTAAGTACTCTTGCACCTTCCATCGATTTTCGAGATTCCCCGGAATTCATCGACACTACTTTTGCATTAGGCATTAGCCATCCGGCGGGTTTTCCTAGCTATAATTTGTTAGTCAAAGCTTTTACGTTTCTGCCTCTGGGGTCCATCGCGTTCAAGGTCAATCTTTTTTCGCTGGTTTTTGCTTGTCTCACTCTTGTTTTTCTTTATCTTTCAGCTAATCTTTTTCTGGAAATATTGTTTGGGCGAGAAGAACCAACAATTATTGCCGGGTTGTTTCCTGTTTTACTTTTGGCCTTCAGCGAACCGTTCTGGTATCACTCAATTGTGGCTGAAGTGTATACCCTGCATTCCTTTTTCACTTGCCTGATAATTTATTCGCTCCTGAGGTGGAAAATAAAAGAAGATGTTCGGTTCCTTTTCGCGGCCGCCTTTTTTTATGGGTTGAGTGCGGGAAACCATGCCACCGTTGTATTCTATTTGCCTGCTATTGTCTTGTTGTTTCTTGCCTGGGAGCGCAAGGCACGTGTTAAACATCTTCTCGTCTCCAGTTTGGTTTTTATAATTGGGTTTTCGGTCTATTTATATTTACCCATTCGCTCGATTACTGAACCCACCATTGATTGGGGGAATACGGAAAACTTTCAGGAATTTATTTATCATATTACTGACCGACAACATGCGGGAACCCACTTTGATCAGTTACAAGTAAAAACATCAGGCGATAAAACTGAAATATGGAAGGGCCTGGGTTCGCTGGGGATAAATACCCTGCGTGTTGTAAGGGTGTTGGCTCAAGATCTGAATAATCAACTGACATTTGTTATTGTTGTTGGATTTTTTGTAGGCGCCATGCTTTGTTTCAAAGCGAATCGCCCATTATTTTTTTTCTTTCTGCTCATTGTGGCGGTCAATGCATCCTTTTTTGTAGGATGGCAAAAGGAGAGTTATTTTCCCACCTACATTGTCGCTTGTTTGTGGACATCAGCTTTTTTATTCTGGCTATACAAATTGCCCGGGGCAAACAGATCAGGCAATTCTCCAAATAGACAAAATGGATTAAAAGGCAAAAACGAGTTTCCGCAGGCAACCCAACAAAAATTAGTAATTTCCCTCGTCCTTGCAGGGTGCGTGGCGTGGCTAGTTTCAGCCAACTACAGCAAAGTCGATCGATCCGGAAATTATTTTGCAGAGTCATTATTGCAACGCATGATTCTTTCGTTGGACGATAACAGTATTTTTGTAGCAGGTATTTCCTGGTTCAATTCGGCTTATCACCAGGATGTGATGAGACTCCGGGATGATGTCACTTTTGTGAAAGCCTGGGATTTCCTGGATTCGCATCCGCCTTTTTATTTAACACCAAAGAGGTATCCTGATCTCAAATTACCCAGGCCGGAAAACCACCGGTTTGGTTCAAGAGAGGAATCTTATTTATATTTGACGGATTTTTTCGACCAAAATGCCAGGGAACGGCCCCTGCTGATCGAACAGAACTTGTCTTTTCTGTACGAATTTCCCCTGGCAGAAAAATTGGTTCCGCACAAGAACTTGTTACTGCGCTATAGCCTGCAAGATAAAAGCTCTGTGAGCAATCCCGGTAAAGGGTTTGGAGAATTTAAGCAATGGATGGAAGAGGATCTGGCTCTGCCTGGCTTTCAGTATGAATTCAAATGGATCCAGAAAGTTTCCTTTTATATTCCTTCTTTTGCCGCATATTTTCATTCGGCAGGCTACTACAAGGAGGAGATGGAAGCTCTCATACTCATGCGCGAGTTTCTCGGTCGGGGTGGAGTTGACTGGTATTTAAAAGTAGTGGATAACTTAATTTTGGATGGAAAACAGGAAGAAGCGCGGACAAAATGGGAAACTATGAGAAAATTTTTCCCGGAATTTTTTGAAACTTATTTAGCGGAGGGACTCTTGCTAAGTAATGAGGGTAAATGGGTAAAGTCTCTCAAATCTTTTAAGAGTGCTTCTGAAAAGAGCCAAAATAACTTCCGCCCTTATTTTGAGTCAGCGAATATATGGATAGCTTTGGGCGATCCTGAAAAAGCCGAACGGGCTTTAGAGGAGGCGCAGGCAAGGGTCGCATCACTGGGTGAATTAAAGCAGGTACGAGAAAGATTTCAACAACTGGGGCCTTTTTAAGGGGACCAATAATGTATAAAGACAAGATGATTTCGGTAGTGGTTCCTGCTCATAATGAGCAAAAGTTGATTCAAAAGGTGCTTAACGATCTTCCTGATTGGATTGATCATATTTTTGTTATTGATGATTATAGCCAGGATGCCACAAAAGAAAAAGTGCATGAAAAAATGGAAACCGATCCGCGAATCGTTTTGGTAAGCCATGACAAAAACCGAGGGGTGGGGGCGGCGATTTGCACCGGCTACAAGGTGAGCTTGGAGAAGGATGTCGATATTGCGGTGGTCATGGCTGGTGATGCTCAAATGGATCCGGCAGACCTTGAAAACATCGTACGGCCTGTGGCTCTGGAAGGAGTGGACTATACCAAGGGTAATCGCCTTTTTCAGGGGAAAGCCTGGAACATTATTCCGCGTCACCGGTATATTGGTAACAGTATTTTATCTTTACTAACTAAGATTGCCAGTGGCTACTGGCATGTTGCGGACACTCAGTGCGGGTATACCGCAATATCAAAAAAGGCCCTTGAGTTGGTGGATCTGGAAAATATCTACCCTCGATATGGTATGCCCAATGACCTGCTGGTTAAATTGAACGTTGTAGATTGTTCTGTGCGTGATGTCCCGGTTCGTCCTGTTTATAATATAGGAGAGGTCTCCGAGATTCGCATTTCACGTGTGGTCATCACTATCTCAAGATTGTTGATCAATTGTTTTTTCCGCAGGCTGGTAGAAAAATATGTGATTCGCGATTTTCATCCGCTGGTTTTTTTCTACACCCTGGGTCTGATCGCTTTTCCCACGGGTGCTCTTTCAGGGTTTTATCTTTTTCTGTATCGAATTTTTTCGGGACCCGTTTCTACCACCAGTGCGTTGTTCTCGGTTTTTCTGGTGATGTCCGGCTTGCAGTTTTTACTCTTTGCCATGTGGTTTGATATGGAAAACAACAAGCATCTCAAAGGTTGAATCGTAATGTTTTTTTTCTATTCGGGAATGCATGATGAATAACGACATCCTGTCTCGTTATGGGATGCCTTTATTGCCTGCCTGTTTTCTTCTGCTAGCCTTTACCCTGTTTTTCTATCCGGTTTTGTTTGAAGGAAACACTTTCTTTTTTCGGGACATTCACCATTTTGCCTATCCCATGAAATTAGCCCTTGCCCGAATATGGGCGGCGGGGGAGTGGCCCTACTGGTATCCCAATCTATTTCAGGGAACGCCTTTAATGTCGCTGATGCATCCGGGGGTGTTCTACCCTCCTTCTATATTTTTTTTATTGAAAGATTTTTCATTCGCTTTCAGCGCTTATTTTTTATTCCACCATTTGGTTCTGATGTTTTCGGTCTATGCGCTTTGCCGATACTGGGAAAGATCCATTCCCGCATCTCTTTGCGCATCACTGACCGCCTTGCTGGGAGGATATTTTTTATCGTTGGCCGCTGTTTATAATCAGTTTCAGTCGGCCATCTGGTTTCCGTTAATTCTATTGATGTGGCAGAAATTTATGGCTGAAGGCCGGATGAAATATTTCTGTGGCGCGGTGGTTTTCCTGACTTTTCAAGTTTTAGGAGGGGGGCCGGAAAACGCGATTTTTTCTGTCCTGCTAATTTATGCCCACTCGCTTTATTTAGTTAAAAATGAAGACAGGTTAAAGGGTTTCAAAAATAAAACTTTGGCTATTTTTGCTCTGGTGAGTCTTGCACTGGCTTTTTCTGCTCTGCAATGGCTACCCACCTACTATTTGTTAAAAGAGACAGGGCGCAGTGCTGGAATAGCCTACTCAGCAAGTACTATCTGGGCATTGGAGCCGGGTGCTTTTCTTGGTCTTTTCCTGCCCGAGAACTCTACACAGTTTCTCGCACAGGATGGAGTACAAATGGGTTATTTCGTACAGAGCATCTATATGGGTATAGTGCCTCTGTTTCTTCTGTTCACTTGTCTGATGGTTGGTCGAGAACAAAAAACTATCCGATTCTGGCTGATCGTTTTTGGTGTGGGGGTGTTTTTTGCTTTGGGCAATTCCAACCCTCTTTACTTCTTGTTTTATGATTGGGTGCCTGTATTCAGCATGTTTCGGTACCCGCAAAAATTCTTTTTCTTATGTGCTTATGCGCTGGTGTTCCTGTCCGGTTGGACTCTCGACAGGTTCATCGAGGGAATCATCAATAACAAAACGGAAATGAAAAAAACTCTGTTCGCTCTGCTCATTACGGCGATGGGGGTCACGGCAGTACAAGGGATTTATGTCAATCGAGGGGGAATCGAAACTCTGGGGATTTTAATGGTTTTGGCGTTTGGTATTTTTTCCCTGCATTTGAAAAAGATAAACCGGTCGGGATTCTTCAGCCTTCTTTTGCTTTTAATGTTGATGGACCTGATGGGAAAAAACTCTATGTTGGTACCTCTGATTGATAAGGAGTTTTATACCGACCCCCCACCTATAGCCAGGCAACTGCAAGGAACCGCCGACTCGTTCCGCGTCTATAGCGGAATGCTGAGGGTCAAAGAAAAAGCGCCTTTTTCTGATTCGTCCGAAGACAAAGCTGAAATAGCTACCTTCCAATTTGCGCACCCTAGTTACAATCTCCTGAGTGTCCAACTGGCTACGCGTGATCAAGTCTATCCAAACCTTGGAGCCATTCATGGTCTGGCTTATATCGATGGATATGCCACCATGATGCTGAAGAACAGTGCAGTTTGGTACCGATCTTTTATAATGTCTGACATCCCGAAAAAGAAGAGAGTTTTAAAACGTAGTAATGTGAAATATTGGGTGACACAAGAAGACGAACAATTGCCTTCCGACCTGTATCCGAGAGGAATTAAAAAGGTGAGATTGTTTGAAGATGCCCTGCCGCGCGCTTTTTTGGTGGGTGAGTCTCGGCAAGTGTCGGAAGCAGAATTGCTCGATGTTTATTACGATGAGATGTTTAATCCCCTTGCGCAAGTCTTGTTGACAGAGCCTGTCGAAATGAAAACAGAAAAGCCGTTTTCCGGCCAGGTTGAGAAGATTAAATATGGTCCGAACCGGGTGAGTATTGCAACTCATCAAAATGAAGAAGGGTTTCTGGTTTTGCTTGATAATTGGTTTCCCGGGTGGAAGGTGGAGGTGGACGGCAAATCTCAACGCATCTACCAAGCCAATCTTTTTTATCGAGGCGTAAAACTTGGGCCGGGCAACCACAAAATAGAATTTTCTTATGAACCGGTAGGTTTAAAAAGGGGTATTGTAATCAGTAGTGGCGCATTTATTCTGTTATTAATTTTGCTTTTCAAACCCGGACGAACTTATGAAACTGGTTAGCTTACTACCTTCGGCAACAGAAATTCTGGTGCAACTCGGGTTGGAGAAAAATCTGGTGGGGGTGTCGCATGAATGCGATTATCCAAAAACAGTTCAATCCCTTCCTCGGCTAACGTCCACGCATGCAAACTCCAAGCTTGACAGCAAAGGGATTCATAACTCGGTCCTGGAAGTGATGAAAAATGCTGTGTCGGTTTATGACCTCGATATAAAGTTGTTGAAATCCTTAAAACCGGATTTTATCGTGACGCAGGACTTGTGCGATGTCTGTGCCGTTTCCTTTTCGCAAGTGGAAGAAGCCTGCAAGGAATTGCTGGATTGTAAAATCATTTCTCTTAGACCCAAAAGGCTGGGAGATATCTGGAACGATGTGCTCAGCACTGCTGAGAAACTGGGAGTCAAACAAAAGGGACATGCTTTTCAGGAAGAAGTTGATGAGCGGATTCAAGCCGTGCGTGAGCGTCTTGCCGATTGGGCTCAGGAAAAGCCGAAGGTATTGACGATAGAGTGGATAGACCCCATATATGTCGGGGGTATGTGGCTCCCTGAAATGATTCATATTGCCGGGGGACAGGTGTGCATTGCCGAGAGCGGAGAGCCTGCGCCGATAGTCAGCCGAGAAGATCTGGAAAAGATAGAACCTGACGTGGTCGTGGTTAAACCCTGCGGATACAAGCTGAACCAGACAGTTAAAGAATTGGATCAGTTGAAAGCACAGCTTCCCTGGAAGAAATGGCAAACCCGTTTCGCTACACGGTTTAATCTGGTCGATGGAAACTCCTACTTCAACCGCCCCGGCCCACGCATTCTCGACTCGCTGGAAATTCTTGCCCACTGTATCCACCCCGACTTGTTCCCGGAGTTTGGCGAACAATATTCCGATGGTATTATTTCCCTCCAGTACGGTTTGGAACTTCCTTAAATATTATCCGAACAAGTGGTTCTTAAACTCACGCGGGGTGCGTCGAACAACTTATGTTCGATCTAGAAATGCTATAACCGTCACCCTTAAAGCTCCCCCGCGTTATATTCTTCCAAAGCCTTCGTGCCCTGAAGGGGTATTCTACGAAGGGGGTTGGGGGGGATTTGGTTTTACTTTCATGAGCCTCCCCCTTATCAGGGGGAAGTTTGATAATTTCGCCATAGCCTATCATGGACTTCCTTCTAACGAAACCACTGGGTCGGGCTGAAAGTTTTCGCTATGTCCTCACGATCCAGTCTTTCTGAAAAGCTTGGCTCTGCTCGCAATGACGAAGTAAACAAACACCTTTGCCCTCACTTCAGCCAGGAAAAGGGCAATATCTATTTGAAATTAAAGGAGTAATTCGATATAATCCGAGTATGGCTATTGAAAAGGATTTCATTGTTATCGGGTCCGGTGTGGCGGGGCTGACCTTTGCGCTCAAGGTATGCAAGTTTGGCTCTGTGGGTATTATCACCAAGGATGCTTTGGAGGAATCGGCCACCAAATATGCCCAGGGCGGTATCGCTTCGGTGATGGCAGAG
>JABIXH010000189.1 GCA_018664975.1 Nitrospina sp.
CACTTAATCCGGTCACCGCATCGAGGTGACCTTCTTCGACATCGACGGTGCTTCCTACCGCTTCAAAAATACGGTGGGCGATTTTCACATCCACTTTGGTGACATGTTCACCGGAAGCGATGGCGGTCACCCCCTCTTGAACCAGTGCCGGAGTATTGGGCATGGTACGCACAATACTGAATTTATTATTGGTATCTCCACGCAAATCTCTTTCTATAATGGAGATGGGTACTCCAGCGGCAACAGATACAACCATTTTTTTCTGCCCAATCCATGAACGAATGTCCTTGAGGACCTCACTCAAGATCTGCGGTTTAACCGCGAGAATAATGATGTCACATTTCTTTGCCAGCTCATGGTTGTCTGCGGTGACTTTAACTTTATATGCATGGTGCAAGGCATCACGTTTTGATTCCGAGGGTTCCGAGACAAAAATATTTTTACCTTCAATGAAGGAAGCAGAAACCAACCCCTTAATCAGGGCTTCCGCCATGTTTCCGCCACCGATGAATCCTATTTTTTTATTTTTTAACACAACATTGATCTCCCAGTTGATTTAAGTCTGGAAACATTTATTAATCCCCTACCAGGGGGAATCATTGAAAGTGCTTAACCCTAATAGTATATCCCTTAAGGCCCATTCCCACCGGGCGTGACCCGGCGAGGACCAACCCTCTAGCGAGGGATGCAATTAGCAATAGTCTTACTATCAACAACCGGTTTGCTCGGCTTGACAAACTTCTCAGCTAATTCCCACCGGGCGTGGCCCGGCGGGAACCAAAAATAGCGGTGCCGACACGAACCAGCGTAGCCCCCTCTTCTATTGCCACCTCAAAGTCGTTGGTCATGCCCATGGAAAGTTCACTCAGGGTGAGCGAATTCTGTTTTTCGCATTGGTCGCGAAGCTCCCGCAATCGGGAAAAATGCTTGCGTGAGTTTTCAGGATCAGGATCAAAAGGCGGAATAGTCATCAACCCTTCAACCTTAATTCCTTGTAACCGTGAAAAAGCCATCACCTGTTTTTCCAGTTCTACCGGCTCCATGCCAAACTTTGCGGTTTCGCCCGAAACATTGACCTGCAACAAAACCGACTGCACCCTGTTCTCTGACTGGCACTGTTTGGCGATTTTTTCCGCCAATTCAAAACTATCCACTGAATGAATCAAATCAAAGCGTTCATCAAGAAATTTGACCTTGTTCTTTTGCAAATGCCCGATGAAATGCCAGGAAATTTCTTCATTCCCAATTTCGTCTACCTTGGAAACTGCTTCCTGGATTTTATTCTCCCCGAATATTGCTGCACCGGCAGTTCTGGCTTCTTCAATCTGGGAAATACCCACTTGTTTGGAAACAACTACCAGACGGATGGCGTCCGGAATTCTCTTGGACTTTAGAATGGCCTGGGAAATCCGTTCACGGACCTCAGAGAGATTTTCAGCGATCAACGGAAGTTTGCCTCAAACAGACAATTATTGAAGAGGCCCTTAATCAGTAGAGGGCCTGTTTGCCCCGCTCCCCGGTACGGACGCGAATGGCCTCTTCAACCGGCAGGACAAAAATCTTTCCATCACTCAAGTTACCGGTCTGCACCGTCTTGACGATCATGTCCAGCACTTCCTCCACTGCTTCGGCTTCCAGGACTACGGAAATTTCCACACAGGGGTGGAACTGTGGAACTCGCAAGTCAGGATCGGATTTCAAGTGACTCATCGGTTTGCCAATTCCTTTGGCATCAATCACAGAAATTCCAGGCACTCCCAATTCAAAAAGCTTTTCACGGAGAGCTTCCAATTTTTCATATTGAATGTAGCATTTGATCATTTTCATGGCGTGGAACCAATTTAGTCCAAATCAACGGTGTTTGCAAGCGGCACCAGTGCGGCGAGGAAACCGCAGTCAATATGCAATAACTTTATCTTACCCGCAAAAATTTATCTCGGCTCAAAAAGTAATCGCCCATTTTCTTAAGGCGTAGCCATATTGCTATCTGCCTCCCCTACCAGAGGGTCGCCAGAGGGAAGGAGCAAACGGTGCCAATTATGCTTTTCCCAGTTTTTGGCATCTTTAAAATCCCGATATTCCCGTTCCTTCTTTTTGAACTCGGGATGATGGCTCTGCCAGGTCCCATTCTTTTTATAAGACGGAGCAAACTGATGGCACATTTCGTGATAGACAGTAAGTTCCAGAACGCATTGAGGTACAAAGTCCTGCTTCAATCGTGGGTGAACCCGGATGAGCTTTTTCCCCTCATCATAAGAACCATAACGGAAACCACTTTTGTTATGCGATTTCACATCGCGCCCCCACATGATCTTTGCCTGAATACGATTATTGAAATACTCTTGATTCAAACGTTCAAAAATTATATCCAAATCCCGCTCGTTGACGGTTTCGACAACTTCCTCTTGTTCCTCCCTTGACTCCTGCTCCTCGAAGTATTCATCGATCAGAGTTTTTACAGACTCCGGCAACGTCTTATCCTTTTTTACTTGTTTGAGGACTTTCCCAGCCAGATTATCAAGCACAGCGGATTCGGGCTGATCAAATTCCTCAAAAAAATTTTCATTAAAGACTTCGATCCGCACAGGCAAAACCCCAGGACGTACTCGAACCTGCCCCACATAATCCATCCCGTTTTTCTTCAAGGTGAACATTCGGGTTAATCCAGAGGTATCATCCATTCTGCATTTTCCGAGCGAAAGAGTTCCCAAGTTGAGAGTTTTAACCAAGGTTTGAACAGGTGCTTGTATTGAGTTCATCAGGCAGGCCATAAGAAGATTAAAAATGATTGTTTACTAATTCAAAATTTTTCGGCTGGCAATTCGCCTCCCTTTTCCAAAGGATGCGCTCATGACTACGGGATATTTCTGGGGACGCCTTGAGAATCGCACACCCTAGCCAAACAGAAACAAATCTTACCGCATGGCAACATAAAATACCAATAAAATTAGCCACTTAGCAAACCCTAAACCCTTTACAAAGATTTTAAAGTTCGATACTGTAAAGTGATGAAACTCCGAAAATTTATTTCGATCATTTCGATATCCCTGTTTGCCGTGTCCTGTTCTGCTGTGCAGGAGTCTGGCACGGTGCGACAGGAACTAGATATCAAATCTGAAGTGGAATTATTTCTTTCTACCAAGGACCCCAAAACGGAAACCCAGGTGCTGGAGCGTTTGCAGTCGGTCAAAGTATCACACGAAAGTGTCAAATCTATCCTTCGTTCACGGTCGAAGAAAAGTACAGGCCCTGTCGGACTGCAAGCCAATTTACAGGTCAAGCATAATGGTAAGGACTACCCTTATGCCTTGTTTGTCCCAAAGTCATCGGGACCAGATAAAAAAATCCCGCTCCTGGTTGTCTTGCATGGTTTAGGAGGTAGCGGAGCCAACACGATTCCTGCCTGGATTAAGCGCTCAAGTGAATCGTTTGCGGTGTTATGTCCCACATACCCGATGGGAGCCTGGTGGATGCGATCCGCCGAAGAAATGGTGCTCCGTCTCATTGACCAAATTCGTGAAAAATATAATATAGATTCAGATCGCATTTTTCTTGCCGGATTATCCAATGGAGCCATTGGCGCATATATGATCGGCATGTTTTATCCGGACCGGTTCGCTGGGTTGATCCCGATTGCTGGAAGCATCACCCCTCGATATATGCATTTTCTGGTGAACCTTCGCAACACACCGGTATACATGATCCAAGGTGCGCATGATCCGATTTTCCCTATCCAACTCAGTCGGAGAATTCAAAAAATTCTCTCAGACATGAAATATCCGGTCATCTATCGGGAGCATGGAGAAAAAGGAACTGCACATGGAGGCCATTTTCTGCCCGAATCAGAAATACCCGCCATGATGGAATGGATGCGCAAGCAAAAGCGACAGCTAAACCCTGATGTAGTACGTATGACACGAGAAGGCAATCATTTGGGTGCCATCCATTGGGCGCGGCTGGTAGAAGGAAAAAACCTGGCCTTTCTGGAACTGCCCGGACCGGAAAACCCAAATCCGGTAAAAAAGGACGGCAAAATAGCCACCCTGTTCGCAACCCGAAAAGGTGGCAATACTTTTGAGGTGATGGCCCAGCATGTCACCGAGTATGATTTGTATTTCAACACCGAAACTATTGATTTCGATAAGCCCGTCACAGTAACCACACAAAAAATACAGGTTCGTGATAACAAATTGGTTCCCGGAGAAAAAAAGACCAGCTATAAAAAGAAAGTGGAAAAAGATCTTGCTGTCCTGATGCATGGATATAAAAATTTCCGCGATCCCAACCGTCTTTATGACGCCAGAGTGAGCATACTTCTTGAATCCACTTTGGTCCACTACCCGTGGAGGGAACTTGCTGAGGCTGAGCAGAATTTTTTGATCTGGGCTCGAAGTTTTTTCTCCTACAAGCAAATCCTGCTATGAGCAATCCCTCTCTGATTGAAAAGTCCATGGACCTTTTGGGCTGGCGCAGAGTGGTTTCGGCACTGGCAAACCATGCCTGTTCTCCCATCACCCGGGACCAATGTCGTAAGCTAAAACCCGAAAACGATTTTAATTGCGCGCAAAATTTGCTTGCAGAAACCACTGAGATGATTGCATTACTGGATTCGTTGGATTCCTTTCCCATGGATCATTTTGAAGACCTAAGCCCTGTCTTCAAGGATGCTGAAGAGCAAAAAATAATAGAGTCCGGGCAATGCCTTGCTCTCATCAAGCTTTTATGCCTGTGTCGAAACCTCTGTCGGGAAAGGGATAAAAAAACAATTTATCCACACTTATTTGCCTGGCTGGAAAACCTTGATCCTCTTAAAGAGTTACTCGATGATCTGGTCCGGTGTGTGGATAATGAAGGAAACATCCGTGAAAATGCCACACCGGAACTGCGGCAAGCGATCCGAAATACTGAAATCGCCAAAAGCAAACTCGAAGAACGCCTTCAACGTCTCTTTAAATCCGAAAGTATTCGAGAGGCACTTCAGGATTCCTACATCACAGAGCGCGAGGAGCGAATGGTCATCCCTGTGCGGGCGGAATTTAAATCCCGTGTGGACGGCATTGTGCATGACAGCTCTGGGACAGGGCAAACTCTTTTCATAGAGCCCGCCTCCCTAGTTCCACTCAACAATCAATTGAAAATAGCCCGACTGCAAGTGGTGCAGGAGAAAATTAAAATCCTGCAAGATCTGGCTCTGAAAACCCTGCAATCTCAGGAACCGCTGGAGAGAAACCTGGAGACGTTGATATCTCTGGACCTCATATATGCTAAAGCCCGGCTGGCTAAAACCATGACAGCGGTTCACTGCCCCATGAACCTCGACTCGATCATGAAACTAAATGAAGCGCGAAATCCGGAACTGGTACTTGATGGAGAAACGGTTATTCCCAATACCATTGAATGGGATGAATCCGTCAAGGTTGTAATCATTTCTGGCCCCAATACCGGGGGCAAAACGGTGACACTCAAAACTTTGGGCCTGTTGTCCTTGATGGTCCGAGCAGGACTCTATCTTCCGGTCAAAGAAAATTCGCAAATTCCCTTTTTTCCCAAGGTCTATTCGGACATCGGTGATGATCAGAACATCCAATTGAAATTATCGACCTTTTCCGGTCATCTAAAAAAAATCATTCATATTCTGGATCAGGTTGATGCAGGCTCTTTGGTACTTTTGGATGAATTAGGGATTGCGACCGACCCCAATGAAGGCGCGGCATTGGCAGAGGCCATTCTTCTCGACCTTAAAAATAAAAACGTGATGACATTGGTCTCCACACATTATTTTACCCTGAAGATTCTGGCACAGACTCACGAAGGCTTTCTCAACGCCTGTACGGAGTTCGACCTGGATACACTGAGTCCTACCTACCGCCTCATTTTCGGAGCTCCCGGACAAAGCGCCGCACTCGACACCGCCGAGCGTCTGGGCCTGCAAAGAAGTATTATCGATCAGGCAAGAAACCTGTATCAGGCCAAAGAAAACCGTGCAGAAAATTTATTAGAAGATTTGACCCGCCAGAAACTGGAATTCAACCGGGATGTAGAAGAAATTAAACGGCAGAAAGAAGAAACCGAAGCTCTGGCAAGAGAGCAGATGATTTTGACCCAGAGACTACGCAATGAAGATAAGGATTTCCAAAAAAATAAAACAAAAAAACTACAATTGGAAGTCCGGGCCGGTAAAGATCAAATTCGAAAAATGATTCAGGAGATCAAAGGTGAAAAAGACCTGCCCAAAATCCGCAAGGTAGAAAAAAAAATACAATCCATGAGCCAAATACCCCTATCTCACAAAGTGGAAGATATAGAAGAGTGGACCCTTCCAGCGGAAAACTTGAAAACCGGCGACCCCGTTTTGATTTTTAATCTGGGAACCATCGGTACCCTTCTGGAGTCCCCGGAAGGAAAGAAAAAACTGCGGGTTAAAATGGGCAATATAAATACCGTTGTTGAAGCCAGTGCCTTGCGCGGCAACCCAAAACAAAAGGGCAAAGCACCCGATAAAAATATTTCACTGAATATTCATACCGAGTCAGAAGGCGGCCCTGCATCGTCCTGCGATTTGAGGGGCATGAACTCCGAAGAAGCAGAAGCCGTTATGGAGGCTTTCATCAGCCGAGCTATCGTGCAAAAAGCTCAGAGGGTACTCATCATTCACGGGCATGGAATGGGAACGATCAAAACCCTGGTGCGCAATTACCTGGAAAAAGCCGGGCTTTGCAAGCAGTTCACACCGGGAGCCAGAAATGAAGGCGGCGATGGCGTCACCGTGGTTGAGTTTTAATTATATTAATAAAAAAAGAGCGCCCTGGATAAATGCCAAGGCGCCCCAATTTCTTTGCCTTTTTAATCAACCCATTATAATCTTAGCCATTTCTTCGCGAAGAGTTTTCTGGGCATTGACCTGATCCAGCGTTGACTGCCAATGCGTTCCCATAGCTTTCACGATGGCCTCTGATTTCTTATCGATTTTCTCGCCGAAAGCTTCCTTGATTTTCTCCTTTAGCGAACATACTTGCACTTCCATCATCGCCTGGGAGAAAGCTTTGGTTCCCATTTTTGCTGACATTTCTACCGGGCAACATAAATCGTTTATGGATTTCTCAAAGGGACAACATTCTTTTTCCTGATCACAATCTTGCTGGGTACTTTCACAACTGGGCATAATAAATCTCCTGATCCTCAATGTTAAAAATGAGAAGACCTCTATTGAGACCTTCAATGTCAAAAACAGGAAAGGACGTCTCCATTCCAAACTAAATACCAACTAGTTGGTATCTTTCGCGGGTAAATTTTTTAAATTAATTCTTAAATAAAACCTTCACATGCTCCCTGAATTGGTTGAGGGCGCGCTCAATAACTTTATTATCCTTTTTTGCCCGGGCAAGAACCATTGCTCCCTGAAAGGTTGCCAGAAAATATTCAGCCACTTCCTCAGGTTTGAATGAGGCATTCGGGGTATATTTGATTTTAGCTTCGTTCAAATCTTGCTCAATGCCTTTAATAAATCTATTAAAATCAGCTTCACAGATTTTTCTGATTTCCGGGTGGGATTCAGAAAGCTCCTGGGAAAAAATTCCCATAATGCAGCCCTTGAAATC
>JABIXH010000190.1 GCA_018664975.1 Nitrospina sp.
AGAAGCCGCAAAATGGTATAGAAAATCTACTCCGAAAAATTCTGAGAAAGAAGGGATGGAGGACAACACTGATATTATCTGGTTGCGTAAAGCGGCTCTAAATGGACATGCCCGGGCCCAGAATCGTCCGGCTGAAATTTATGAGCATGGAAACGGGGTTCCGCCCAGTCTCAAGGAAAGCTCCAAATGGTATGGGCGTGCGGCGCACCAGGGGGATGACCTTGCCCAATTTAATCTGGCCCGTTTGCTGGAGGCTTCAGGGGCTACCCAAGAGGCGTTGGACTGGTTCCATAAAGCCGGAAAGCAGGGACACCTCCTTGCTCAGGCAGAACTTGGCAAGCATTATAAATCCAGTGCCGATGATATTCAGGCATTCAAATGGTTTCGCCTCGCCGCAGAGCAGGGCCAAAATTCAGCCCAATATCATCTTGGATTGATGTACCATAATGGAAGAGGTATCCCCGTTGATTTTCAGGAAGCCATACTCTGGTTTCGCCGTTCCGCCGAACAAGACTACTTACCCGCCATCGGCGCATTATATAAGCTTGAACACTCCCTGGAAGTATAAATCCCCCACTAGTTAATTTGTAAGCTTCTCTGCTTTTTGACGACTCTAAATTAAGGGGGATTTTTTGCGCCATTTTATATATAGTTATCTAGATATTTAAATATAACCGGTTGGGGATATATGGTTCGGTACAAGAGGGCTTGGGCGGGATTGGTTTTAGGTCTGATGTTGGGTTTTCCACCTGAAACCTTTGCCGATACGGGATTACGGATTCAGGTTGTGGGTTCCACGACAGTTTTGCCCGTTGCTTCGCGCTCAGCGCAAAGATTTATGCAATCCTCCAAGGCTCGAATTCTTGTTAATGCGGGAGGGTCTGGGGTGGGCATTCATTCTGTGGCTCAGGGACATGCAGATATTGGAATGGCATCACGCGAGATTTCCCCAAACGAAAAGATACGATTTGAAAAATCCGATTTAAGGACTCATTCGGTAGGGCTTGATGGGGTGGCCTGCATGGTTTCTTCAGAAGTTTACCAGGCCGGGGTCCGGCAATTAACGCGCCGGGAGATTGCCGGGATATATATGGGAAAAATTCGCAATTGGAAAGAGGTGGGGGGGCCAGACCGTGAAATTGTTGTCATAGATAAAGAGCGGCATCGTGGTACCCGTCATGTGTTCATGCAATATATTTTTGGCAACGCATTGCAAAGGACACCTGGAACACTTTTGGTTACCGGATCGAATAATGAAGAGCAGGCCAAGATAGCGCAAAGCGACTCGGCTATTGGTATGTTGTCCTTTGCCTGGATGAATGAACAAGTGAAAGCGGTATCCCTTCAGGATCAGGGAAAAGAGTTTTTGCCGACATGGGAAGCTGTTCAGCAGGGACAATACCCTATAGTTCGAAAATTGAATTTTATAACTGCTGGGGAACCAAAAAGAGATATTAAAGCTTTCATCGACTTTGTAAAAGGGCCAGACGGTCAGAAAATAGTTAAGGAGAGCGGGTATATTCCTATTGGAGGAAAAGATTAACCTTGAATTTTTCTATTGGAAATTATTTCAGGAGTACTTTTTCTGCTACTCGTAACTGGGAACCTTTAGGCTGGGTTTTTGCTGGAATGAATTTAATTTTTCTCGTATTTGCGGTGGGTCTCGCAATTTTTCTGCTTGTAGAGTCCATTCCTATAGTGCGTTTGGAAGGGTTTGAGTTCTGGTGGGGAGAGGATTGGTGGGTGGGAGAAACCTATGGCGCATTACCCATGATTTGGGGTTCTTTCATTGTAACGGGTTTGGCAGTGATACTGGTTTTGCCGATTGCCCTTTCCGGGGCGTTGTTCACTTCGGAATATTTATCTCCACCCTTCCGGAGAAGGGTGAAAGGGGTGATGGAATTGCTAGCAGGAGTTCCTGGCATTATTTATGGTTTGTTGGGGGTCTCTTTATTGACTACAGGAATCAAGGATGCTTTTAATTTGCTCGATGGCAATACTTTGTTTACTGCCGGTTGCCTGTTGGCGATTATGATTTTACCAACGGTTTTGACTTTGTCGGAAGATGCTCTCCACTCGGTTCCTTCAGAATTTCGTGAAGCCGCCGAGGGGCTGGGTCTTACTAAACTGCAAACTGCCTGGAGAGTGGTTCTACCCCAATCTCTCTCAGGAATTGCTGGGGCTATGCTGTTGGGAATAGGTCGAGCTATGGGAGAAACCATTGCGGTGATGCTGGTTATAGGAAGTCTGGACCGGGTATCTGGGTTCAATCTATTTGTTTCGGGCCAGACCATTCCTTCCAAGCTTGGCCGCGAAGCGGCAGAAGCTTTGGGAAGTGGGGAACACTGGAGTGCTTTAATGGGTTTGGGGTTGACCTTGTTTTTAATGGTGGCAGTTTTAACAATATTTGGAAATATTTTTAAACATTGGAGTAATCGGTGACTGCAATAACCATTGAGAAAGTGGTGCGGGTGTTTATTGCGGGCATCACTTTTATCATCATCGGATTGTTAGTTTCAATTTTTAGCATTATGTTCATTAAAGGTTTTCCTGCGTTTCATGACGATTTTCTTTTTGCAGAGTCCAAAGATTTTGGTCGTGCGGGGGGTGTTTTTTATCAGTCAGCAGGAACTCTGATTTTAATGACAACAGCGGTTTTATTGAGCTTGCCTGTAGCCCTGGGCTCAGTATTATTCCAGACTGAATACCTGGCATCTGGAAAATTCAAAACTTTATTGACTCAGCTTACTTATCTTCTCAATGCCACGCCCACTATTTTATTTGGACTGGTGGGGTATCTGTTTTTTGGGGTTTATCTGGATACAGGTGTTTCATGGGTAACAGGCTCGATGATTTTAGCGGTGATGATTCTGCCGACCTTGCAGGTGAGCCTGCGAGAGGCAGTTGAAGCTTTGCCGCAAAAATATCGTGAGGCGGGGATGGCATTGGGTCTTTCCAGATCGTCCCAGATTCGCCGCGTTATCCTTCCACAATGTTTTTATGGCATAGTGACGGGGGTATTGCTGGGGCTGGCCCGTGCGGCGGGAGAAACAGCGGCTATCATGTTTACGGCAACTACCTTTTCCGGTATCCAGTTTCCACAATCATTTTCAGACCCAGTCCCTACTTTGCAGACACATATTTTAATTTTGGCTCAGGAAGCGGCCCACCCAGAATCGATTGCCCAGGCTTGGGGTTCTGGGCTGGTATTGTTGGGGTTGGTATTTATTCTCACTTTGATGGCGTGGTTAATTCGAACCCGGGTGGTTATGGAGTCTGAGTTATGATTCAGTTTAAAAATTTCACTGCCGCTTTTGGGGAAAGAGAAGTCCTTAAAAGTATGACCTGTAACTTAACCGGAAACTCCATCACGGCTATCATTGGGGTTTCTGGTTCAGGAAAGACAACTCTTCTGCGGGTTCTTTGTCGAATGAATGACCGCATTGAAAATTTCCATATCAAGGGTAACATTCTAATAGGAGGCAAGGATATTTTTCGGCCCGATAACAATGTGTATTCGCTGAGGAGAAAAGTGGGCATGATTTTTCAGAAGCCCTGTGTATTTCCGATAAGCATATTTGATAACGTTGTATTTGGAGTCCGTGAAGTAACAAAGATTCCCAAAAAAGATTATCCAGACCTGGCGGAAAAAGTATTGCGGGAAGTGTTTCTCTGGGAGGAAGTTAAGGATCGGCTGAATGAAAAGGCGACCACGCTTTCACAGGGGCAACAACAAAGGCTTACCTTGGCCCGAACGCTGGCAGTGGGACCCGATGTTTTGCTGATGGATGAACCCACATCTTCTTTGGACCCTGAATCCACGGCGGCGATTGAAAAACTGGTTATATCATTAAAGAACAGGCACACTATTTTGTGGGTTACGCATCAGCATGATCAAGCTCATTCCATTGCCGACCGAGTCCTTGTTCTCAAGGAAGGGCAGGTCGTGGACTTACCTGCCCCAATTGAGCGGCAGGAAAATCCTTCCTCTTTAGAGGATGTTTTGTATAACTCCTAGTGATAGCCCCTCTTTCAATCAGGTTTCCAAGCCTTTATAATTAAACCAACATTATTCTTACGATGAGGCGAGGCTTGGGTAACAGTAAATCCAGCAATAAAGAAGGACGGTCATCCCTGAGCAATAGGAGTGAGGGCCTTTCCACATTGGGTGAGAAACTCAAAAGCAGTAACCCCAAGTTAGTGGAGCGGTTTGAAGCCATTCAGGGTGTTGAGCTTACGGTGCCCAGATTGGTGCAGGTGATCGAAGACCTCTTGCCTTATCCTTGGGATGATATTGAATTATTTGAGGAGGCGGTCAAACTCACGGCTGAGGGATTTTATTGGGAAGCGGTGGGTGTTTGCCATGATGTTTTGCACCTGAGTCCCAATGCCTATCCTGTTTATCATCTTTTGGGGCATGTATACGGAGCCTTGGGGAACCCCAAGGAAGAAATTGAACATTACCGCAAGGCTGTTCGGCTAAAGCCTAACTATCCGCAAATTTATTTTGATTTGGGGACAGCCTATTGGGTTTCCGGCAAGGAAAAAAAATCCCTCGCAGTATTAAAAAAAACCATACCTATGGCACCGGATTTTGCGGTGGCAGATTATTGGCTGACTTTTATCTTTGACCGGTTGGGAAGAAACCGGGATAGATATCAGATTTCTGAAAACGATACGGTTGTTCCAAATCAGACCTTTGCTCAGGTTTGTGGAATGCTGGGTCACGCGTTTATCGAGTATGGTTATAATGCCTCAGCACGCCAGGCTTTAAAGAGGGCGGTGCGAGTGTGGCCGGAATTTGCGGAAGGTTATTTCCAGTTAGGGGCACTTCATCTAAAAAAACTAAGGAATCCGAAACGAGCGAGAAAATATTTGGAAAAAGCGGAGCAACTATATATTCGCCAGAAAAATTTTCCAAGGGCGGCATTGGCGCATCAATTGTACCGGGCTAAGGAGGAGGTTCATGATAAAAACAAGGCGGCTGAGGAATGGTTGAAGGAAGGATTACGACTTCAAGGTCTAGGTTGGTACCAGAGTGCGGTGGATGCCTATCGGATGGCTCAGGGTTTTAAACCTGATTTTCTGGATGCTTTTTACAATATGGGGGTTGCTTACGGTTGTATGGAGGAAAATGATATTGATGCACTGCATAAGGCTGTATGGGTTTTCAAAAAGTCGATAGATATCAGTCCAGAATTTATTCACTCCTATACGGCCTTGGGGGCATCATATATTAAGCAAGGTGAATTAGATTTGGCCATGGAGACATTAACCCGGGCTATTCACATCGACCCTAAAGACTCGAACGTTTATTATTATCTGGGAATAGCTTGCCGCATGAATTCGCAATATTCCCAAGCGGTTGACTATATGAGGCAGGCTGTAGCTCTCAAACCCGATTCAGTTCCGGTGCAATTCTATTTTGGATTATCACTCATGGATTTGGAAATATATGAAGAAGCCTGTGCCGCGTTTCGAGAAGTGGTGCGTATTAAACCCGATTTTGCGGACGGACATTTAATGCTGGGGAAACTATACCACGAACAATTATCTGATCCGACCAAGGCGCTCCCCCATTTAAAGAAGGCCGAAAAATTATTTATGAAACTGGAAGATTATCAGCGGGTAGGACAGATCCGCCAGCTTCTCCTTCGACGACCTACAAAATCAGATTTATGAATTCATCCGCTTATGTCTGAAAAATTTGTGAAAACAAAATATTTTCACTATTTCCTTTTGGCGGGGATTTTATTTTTTGCCTTAGCCTCTGCTGAGGCGCAGGAACAGCTTGATACCCAGGCTCCACGGAAAATTCTAACTGCCGACGAAATGACTCCTTTGGCCCTTAAGGATTCGATGTATTACAACTTTGATGAATGGTTCGCACGGTTTGCCGGCGAAATCAATCGTCTGGAGTCCGCAGTTTCTTCCCTGGAAAACCGTGTTGAATTGATGAAATACCATTTCAATTATGCAGGATTACTAGGTGAACTATGCCATACGTTAGCTTTTACCAGCAAATATCAGGATGAGAATATTACCGAAAAATTCATGCATCATAGCAGGCGTGTAAAAAAATTAGCGCAGGATATTCTGGATGATGATTCCAGTACTATAGATCAACAGGCCCATGCAAATTTGTACCTGGGGGCATCGGAAGGTTATATCGGCATTTTTGAATATGGTCAGGGTAACCTGCTGGTTGCCTTGATCAATGGATTCCAGGCCGACAACCATCTTGAAAAGGCCCTGATATTAAATCCCAAACTTGTTGATGCCTATTTTGGTCTTGGAATGTATCGATATGGAAACAGTCGACTTGGAGGATTGGGGAACCTGATAATGCAGGGAGGAAAAGACCTTCGACTGGTTGGCATGAACCATATTGAACATGCTATTTTAAATGATGCGGCGGCCCAGCCGCTGGCACTGAAAACGCTGGCATGGTTTTATATTTCTGAACAAATCAATCCGGAAAACAGAGGCCTTCCCCCTGACAATCCATTGTCGCGCAAGAAGACTCGCCAAAACGCCATCGGCTTGTTGGTTGAACTGGAAAACCGCTACTTTAAAAATCCTGCTCCTTATCCTCAATTTCGTGGCAACAAGGAATTGGCCATGATGAAAGCTCTTCAATTTGTACTGGATAAAGATTATGAAAAGGCCGGTAGTGAGTTTAAAAAAGTTCTCGCAATCAGCGACCATTTGCAGAACCGCGGATTTAAAATTAATCCGCAATTGATCCAATCAGTCGAGGCGGGTATCGAATTCTGTGACCTCATGTTATTGCAGGCATCGAAAGAGAAAGAAAAGCAGTCTGCTTGTTCAAAGGTCAATGCGCAAATGAAATTTTTGAATGGCGGGGGTTCCATGGTGGAATACGACTCGAAAAAAATTCGCTCTGAACTCCACGCTGTATTTTCAGAGGCTTTGGAGCAAATGTCCGCAAAGTTGCATTGTGATGAAATTTGATTTCTCATCTTTTCCTCAATCTCGGCAACAAATTTTGGTGTAAGGAATTACCTTTTAAACCGACTCACTCAAAAGATTAATTTTGATGGGACGATTAATGCCGATGTTGACAGGGAATTATTTGCTCAAAGGATTGTGTGGGCTATTTTCCTTGCTGGTGCTTTGTGGGTTTGATACCTCGCGGCACAGCATTCCAGTTGATGATATTTATGATGGCGGGCCGGGCAAAGACGGAATCCCTGCCATTGTCCAACCAAAATTTATATCGGCAGAGGAAGCAGATCAATCTCTTTTAAAGAAAAAAGATCGTGTTCTGGGGATCGTCCATAAAGGGCAGTCGAGAGCGTATCCCATTAAAATTCTGAACTGGCATGAAATCGTCAATGATCGTATAGGGGGTGATTCAAGGGTAGTGACCTATTGTCCCCTTTGTGGAACCGGGATGGTATTCGATACACATGTAAGTGGACGCAAACTCACATTTGGTGTTTCAGGTTTACTCTACCAAAGCGATATGTTGCTTTATGATCATCAAACGGAAAGCCTGTGGTCGCAAATTAAATCTGAGGCAGTGACCGGTAGCATGACCGGTGCTCGTTTAAGATTGCTTCCTTCTACACATACGAACTGGGAGAGCTGGAAAGCACGACACCCGGATACCTTGGTGCTGTCAGAGGATACAGGCTATCGAAGAAATTATGATCAGGATCCTTATGAGGGTTACGAGACCAGTGAGCGATTGATGTTTGGGGTGAACACTACGAACCGGAAGTATCATCCTAAAGAAAAAGTGATTGGTGTAGAAATAGGAAAAGTGACCAAGGCATATCCTTTTTCCGAGTTGAGTAAAGCTGAATCCCCTCTAAAGGATGTTGTGGCCAAAAAACCTATCCAAATTTTTTATGATCGCAAGTCCATGACGGCGATCATCAGGGATGAACAAAACCAGGAAGTTCCTTCTGTAGTAGGGTTTTGGTTTGCCTGGTACACGTTTCATCCTGAAACTCTTGTGTTTTCTGCCAAATAATCTTGCTATCAAGAGTGAGTCAGCTAGATTTTTCTTTGTGCATGACGAGAGATGCGGAATTGATACAGTAACGCAGGCCGGTAGGTTCTGGCCCGTCTTCGAAAACGTGGCCTAAATGGCTATCACATTTACTGCACAAAACTTCGGTCCTGCGCATAAAGAAAAGGGTGTCCTGTTCGGTAGCGACATTTTCCGCAATAAGAGGCTGATAAAAACTTGGCCATCCTGTACCGGATTCAAACTTGGTAATAGAGGAAAACAGGGGTGTATCGCAACATACGCAGTGATACGTGCCCCGGTCATGGCAGTCCCAGAGTTTTCCGGAAAAAGCCTGCTCAGTTCCTTTTTTTCTGCAAATTTGAAACTGCTCTTCGGTCAGATTTTTCCGCCACTCGCTTTCTGTTTTTGTGATTTTTTCGGACAAGTTCTGTTTTCTCCTTTAGACGGTTTGGATTAGTTTTTCTCTTCGATCCACTTCTGGATTTTTGCTTTTACTTCAGGGTTTAAATGGGTTTCTTCAAGTACTTTGGATTCTTCTTTTCCTAATGTTCTTGCAATCTTGCAAAGAAAATCCAATTGTCTTTGATATATTTTGCAAAGCTCACACATGCCGAGATGTATATTTAATCGCACCCGGCTTAAGAAAGAGAGAGGGTGGTCCCTGGTTTCTGAAATAAGCGGATACACATCTTTGCAGGTCAATTTTAATGCTTTCAGCATTTTATCCATCATAACAAATCTGTTTCGCTATTTGGTGTTGAGCCAGTTTGATTCCAGACACAATTTGAGTTGGTTTCTGGCCCGGTGCAAGATGACCCATAAGTTGGTCGGTTTTATATCGAATTCGTTACAAATATCTTCAGAACCCATCCCATCTATTTCCTTCAGGACAAAAATGCTACGAAATTTATCGGGTAGCCTGTTCAAACATTTAGCCAGAACTTGTGCCAACTCCTTGTTCTCAGTGGCTTTTTCCGGGTTCAGGTTCCAGTTTCCCGGTTTGGGAACCATATGCCCAGAGCTATCAAAATGAATTTGATGGGTTTCTTCCTCTGAATCCATATCTATGGAAATATTTTTTTTGAAACTTCTAAAATAATCCATGGTTTTATGTTTCAGGATTCCAAATAGCCAGGTTTTTTCTGTTGATTTACCGGCAAAGGAATTTTGCGATTTTAACGCGGCGAAAAATGTGGACTGAACCAGTTCCTCGGCCACATCAGGATCTTTAACCCGAACAAGGGTATAGCGATAAAGCATATCTGCATAATGCTCTACCCATTTCTCGGGTTCCAAAGTCTCTTTATTCATAATTCTTTAGCCATGAGGTTGGGATTAAACTTGAACGCGATAGTAGTAGTCCATATACTTGCTTTTATGGGTGAACACGCCACAGATTCCGAGGAATGCGCAAGAATTCTTAAAGCACTGGGAGATGAAACCCGGTTAAAAATTGTCCAGTTATTGCTTAAAGGAGAAAAGAGCGTTTCTGAAATTGTCCAGACTTTATGCATGGGCCAACCCCAGGCCTCCCATCATCTTTCCATATTAAGAACCTCCGGTTTAGTTGGAACCCGGAGGGAAGGTAATAAGGTTATCAATTTTATTCATCCCGGTAAATATTTTTTAAATAAAAAAGAAACCGGACTCGATTTAGGTTGTTGCTCGGTTAACTTTGACAACCACCACTAGGCGTGGGGCGGTGATATTCTTCTTCAGTTTTCCTGCCGGCAGGGTACAGTGTGCCGTTGCTTTATTTAGTGAGTTAAGTATTATCCCGGGGAGTCCTTGCTATTTGCCTCCCCTGCTAAGAGGCCACCGGGCGTGGCCTGGTTCTTTAATCCCTATCTCATAAAACTGCTTAATAAATGATTTGATCAATCGGAATGGATTGAAGGAGATATCCAGAGGACAGGCCTGTTTAAAATCTTCGACAGCGAACAACCTGTAATCTGCGGGCCCTGAAACCTCTATATGTTCTGTATGATACTGCCCAAAATTCTTGAGTCTCGCCGCTTGCAGGGCATATACCTGATCCAGAGGTATGTTAAGGATATCTGCAAAAATTCGATCGAGAGCGGTCATGTCTGTCCCGGCACCTATCACTCCAAGGGGGTAGGGGGTCCCATTTGATGGGCCTTGGCCCTGCATCGCCTGGATACCGTCCATGATAGTCAAGCAAGGGTTGACGTGGCGAGCGATGTCTATCAGCATTTTCCCGAACTTTATTTTGTCATTTTTGACCAGACAATGAAGAACAGGTTTGCGCTTGCCAATAACCAGTCCAAACAGGTTTTTAATGCTCAGTGTCAGGGTCATCTGGCAATGGGATTTTACTTTGGGTAAATTGACGATTCTGTCAAACTGGTTCAGACAACCGGCAATTTTTAAATGTGGGATTCCTTCTGCATTTTCAAATGAGATCGGGTCGGTTAAAGGCAGGATCTGCGCCCCATATTTCTTTTCCAGTAAACCATACCCTGCTTGATTTGCAACGGCAGTTAAGCTACCCAAAGCGGGACTGTCGCTGATAACAATTTTGCTGACTGACAGATCCTTTAGAACCCGGCACATGGCTTCTACCACTACAGGATGGGTGGTGACACAACGCTCAGGTTTAAAGCCTCGCAATAGGTTGGGTTTTAAGAGAACTTTCTGACCCGAACTAAATAAGGATGCTTTAGGATCAAGAACCTCAAGAGAGCTTCGGACAAATTGCTCAACATTGTCGAGGGAATAATTTTCTAGTTTTTGTAAATGAATTTTTGATTTCATATCAAGAGGGGGAATAAAGAGCCTTGTAAATGCCCAGATTCCTCAGTACATGTTTGACATACCGCCGGGTTTCCGGATAAGGGATGGATTCAATGAATACATCCTGATCGCTTAAATGTCCGAATCTTTTAAGCCATTTTTTTAATACATGAGGGCCAGCGTTGTATGAAATCAGGATATGCATGCCGTTTTTGCCAAAGCGTTTGTTCAATTGACTGACGTATTTCACTCCTAGCCGGATGTTCAGTTCAGGGTCAAAGAGAGCATCTGTCTCAAAGGGTTTTTTAAGTTTAGTTTTCGGGTAAAGTTTTTTTCCGGTTGCCGGCATGATTTGCATGAGTCCACGGGCACCGGCGGGGGAAAGAGCCTGACTATCAAACAGGCTTTCTTGCCGGATAATCCCGTTTACGAAAAAGGGGTCGACTTTACGAGATTTGGCATATGCCAAAACGGCTTCCTCATAGGCGAGAGGAAAGAAGTGCTTCCAAAAATTTTCTGAAAGATTTTTTTCATTAGGCTTGGTGGTGAAATCTTTATACAAATGTAAAAGCCTAAGTGATTCGGCATAGCCCTGAGCCTGATGATAAAGCTGGGAAAGCCATAAAACTCCTTCCAGATTTTTCCGGATTGATTTTTGCAGTTCACCAATTTCATTCCGCGCTTCCCGCATCAACCCAAGTTTAGCCAGTTCATTTGCCCGGATATGGTGGAACCTTTCTTTTTTATTGAGAGGTCGGGAGAGTTGAGTATTGACTTTCTCAGATGGGACAGGGTTCTTGTTTTGCACAAGGGTATCCGGATTGACACCGAGGGCGCGAACTCTGTCCTTCGCGCTGATGCCGTGAAACGTATAGGGATAATGCTGAATAACCCTGGTATACAAGTCGAGAGCCACATCTTTTTTATCCAGTTTTTCTGCAGACTTGGCACTCCAATACAGGTTGTATTCAATAAAAGAACTTTCGGGAAATCGGTCAGCCGCTTCCTGGAAACGGTCGAAGGCTTTCTCGAATTTTCCATCCAGGTAATGAATCCACCCCAGACGCCAGCCGGCCCATTGTGCGAAATATTCATTCGGATATTTCTCCAAAGCGGTTTTATAACTCTTCAGGGCCTCGGGAAAGTTTTTACGTTCTTCATAGATCTTTCCAAGAAAGAACTGTGCTTTCACCGCAAGCTCTGAAGAAGGAGCCTCCTGCGTGACTTGCCGGAAATATTTAACCCCTGCCATGGGCTGACCCAAATTCCAAAGGTTTCTCCCTATGTTGAGCTTGGCGTTTTGCGCTTTAGCATGGTGGGGATAAAGTTTTAAAAAATGTTTCAATGCTTCGTTGGCTTTTTTACGATCCCTCAGGCCACGATGTGCTTGAGCGAGGAAAAAATAAAACCGCCCAGGTACAAGATTATTTGCTTTCTGGATTCCTCCAATTTCCTGGATGACTTCTTTGTAGCGGACGTTCTCGAACATTCCCTGGATGCGATCCGTGTGTTCCCTCATGGTCAGAGGAACCTCTTTAACCGTTTCCAAATCTGATAGACGCTTGAGGGCTATTTCCGCCTCTGGGGTTCGCTCGTGGTTAGGGTATTTGATGTGAAGCTGACGAAAGTTCAAATAAGCTTGCGTAAACTTTTTAGACTTCTCTTGAATATCAGCCAATTTGAAAATCATCTCAGGAAGGAACTCCCGAAATTTCTGAAAGGAGAAATTTTTGCTAATTGTCTGGATAGAATCTTCCAGCGTTTTCAATCCTGTCTCTTTTTCTCCCAATTGAATTTGTGCCTCGGCAAGAATCAATTGGACTTGGGGATAAAGTAGGGTCCCGGGATGGAGCTTCAAAAACTTCAAGGCATTATCTTGAGCTTGTTGATATTTTCCGGATTGCGCCAGTGCCTGAATTAAATGGAACTGGATATAATCTCCTACTTCCCCATAATTTTTGCTCAATGGTTCAAGAAGTTTTATGGTTTCTTCTGATTTTTGTTGTTCCTGATAAACGAGGGCAAGTAAAAAGCGGGCGCGCTTGGCTTCGAGGGAGTCCGGGAATTGGTTTTGCAGGGCCAGGAAACTGTTTTTAGCCTTACCCCATTCTTTTTTCAGGAAAAGACTCTTAGCTTTCTCAAAGTGTTGTTCCTTGTTTTCAGCAAAACTCGTTTGGGCAAAACTCAGAAAAAGGGCCAGGAAACAGACGGTCACTTTGGGTAATAAGGAGAGTAATTTATCTTTCAGAGATTCAGGAGCATCATTCAGGTTGGCCGGCAAGGGTTGGGCATTTTTCATTTTTCTAAACCAGGTCAACTGCCTTTTGGCATAATGCCGGGTTTCTCTTTTAATTTCGTAGGTCGCACGATCTAATGTCAAATTGCCAAGATGGTATTGAACCATTTGTGCATACCCGATGCTTTTGCAGGGTTTAAGTTCTGGGCTGTAGCCCCGGTCTAAAATATTTTTAACCTCATTGGGCAGACCCTGCGCAATCATTTTATCCACCCTTTGGTCAATTTGGGAATACAGCTCCGACCGCTCTCTCTCTATTATAAAAGTGTGGATGGGAAAGCGACTCGAGTCCGGGGAGTCTATATCGTGAAACTCTGAAAAACGTTTTCCGGTATCCAGATAAACCCCTAAAGCCCGTTCGATGCGCAGTGAGTCTGTCTCACTAATTTTTGCGGCGTACTCCGGGTCAACGCGCTGAAGTTCCAGGTAAACTTTTTCAACTCCTTGCTCACAGATGTCTTGCCGAATCTTTTCCCGAATTTCAGGAGAAGCTCCTTCCGCGCAATCGTAATCCTCGGTCAGGACTTTTAAATACAATCCAGTGCCTCCAACCAGTATGGGAATTTTATCACGATCTATGAGTTCGCGGATGATTTTCAAGGCCCGGGTTTTAAAATCGAAGGCATTAAACTCTTCATCGGGATCAAGAATGTCGATCAAATGATGGGGAATTTCTTCCCTTACTGACAGCGTAGGTTTAGCAGTGCCGATGTCGAAAAATCTATAAACTTGCAGGGAATCAGCACTAACGATTTCTGTATCCAGTTTCCGGGCCAGGGCCAGAGCCGTCTCACTTTTCCCCGAGCCTGTTGGACCGGTCAGTATAATTAATGGGAGCATAATTTCCTTCCACCCTCTAGCCCACTCCCGTGGGAGGGAGTAGAGCAATCATTTTTTAAACCGTTGCACCTTTTTGCTCAGCAGTGAAGTCATGGTTAGTTGCCGCTTGCGGTTAGGCGGGCCGGAGGAGGCTCTCGGCCTCCTTTGAATAAGTTCCATCTTCATTATAGACTGTGAGCGGAGGGGCAACGCTAAAATCCGATTTTTTTTCTTTAAGTGCAGAAATTAAAAAGATTTTTGCGGGAGCCTGAACATTACCATGAACGAATCGGGCCAGATTGGGATAGAGATTCCGGTCCTCCAGTTCCCGCAGGGTTTCCGCTATTCGCTCAGGGGGATAAGCAAGGCTTATTTGGCCTCCTCTTTTCAGAAGTGGCGCAGATTTATCCAGCAAAGAACTCATGCTGAGAGAAAGCTCGTGCCGGGCCAGGGCTTTTTCTGGATCGGGGTTGATTCGTCCTGTTTGAATCTTTCGATAAGGCGGGTTGGAAACAATATGGTCAATGGAGTCAGGGGTTAGGTTTTCCGCCTCCTTGAGAAAGTCACCTTGAATAAGGGAAATTTGCCGATCCATTCCGTTTTGGTGAATATTTTTTTGGGCCTGAATGCTATCGCGAATCTCGATAGCTGTGACCTTCAAGCTCGGTTCGCGGTGCACCAATAACAGGGGAATGATGCCGCAACCCGTGCCGATATCCAATACCGACTGTTGGGGCATCACGGGCATGAAATCAGCCAGCAGAAAAGGTTCGATGGAGTAACGGTAGCCGGTTTTTTCCTGGTCTATGACCAGTTCTTTACGAGTTTTTATGTTGTCCATAATCATGCTGACAAAAGGCGGTTTTATAACAGGTTCCCCTAAAATTCTAACTCATACCCCGGGGGGTAGCAAGCGTTTGTGTTTTAGAACTATTTGTTTGTAAAGAAGTAATTGCTATACTGACTACCACTCCCCAGATAGATGGAGAAAAGTTTTTTTTAGTTCCCAGGTTGGCTTTGTAAGGAGGAAGAATGGATGCTTTAGTAGTGGAACAGGTTTGGGCAACGGTGATGTTTATACTCGGCAGTTTTATTCTCAGTACCTGTAGTAAATGGGAGAGAAAGGAACAGGCTATAGCCAAAGACCCGCGCAATCGTTACGGTCGAAGAAAGTCGGATATCGTAAAACCCAAAACCCTCCGAGGCACTATCATGACTGTAATGGGTACCGGCCTGTGCCTGGGCGGTATGATCCTCTTCCTCTTGCACGTTTAGCAGGGTAGGCCCTGCTGTCTAACCCGCCCCTGCTCAAATTATAAAATCTTCTGGTTGTACCCCTCCCCCTTCCTGGAATGGAGGGGATTTAAATTTTTTATCTCTGTTTATCTGTGTGCATCGGTGGTTAATTGGGGTTAGCTTTTATCCCGACCACGGGAGGTATTCTTTCCACGATTTTTTTGTGGTCAATATTGTGGCAATGGGTTCTTTTTCGTAGACGATGGGATATTGCCTGAGCGTCACAAGAAATCCCTCTGCCGGGGCCAGGAGTTCTTCCCGTCTTTTTCCACTATAAATGTCGCGGATTTCCCCTATTTTCTGTCCCGCTTGAACGTTGATCCCCGCTTTCACTTCTTTCATAAACATTCCCGCTGTGCTGGCAAAAACGGGAACTTCGTCATTCTCTTCGTAAAAGCGAGATTTTATGGGGGCTTCGGATTTTATTTTTCTTCTGTCTTTCAGAATTTTCTCAGCCACCATAAAATGGATGATGCCTTGAAACAGAATTTCGCATTGCGGCAAATTGATGGTTCGGGGTGACCCGGATGAAAGGGTGACGGCTACGGTATCGTGCGAATGCCATTGCTGAAGCAAGTTTACTTTGGCAGATTCTTTGCGTTTGCGTACCGTCTCTATTTGCAAATCGCGGGATAAATTTTTTATTCTTCCATCCAGCTTCAAGGTCTGGATATGAGGCGCATCTTCATAGTGTGGTGGAGCGGATTGCAGGATGAATCCCCAATAGGAATCTGCAGTATGCGTCAAAATGGCTGAGGCCAGAGCTTCGCTGGTTTCGCCTTGCGGGTTGCCGGGAAAAGCCAGGTCCATATCCATGCCGTCATACGGCCACAACTTTGATCCGGATCGAATGGCGTTCAAATTGACAACGGGAAAACTGATGACCCGGCCCTTGAGGGTGTAGTTGGGATTAACACCCTCGACCACAGAATCGAGAAACTGCGACAGGCAGGAGTTCAGATATATTCCGTTCAAATGGTCTCCTTGCAGTCCGCTGACAATAGACAGGGTATCGCCGGATTTCCCCCAGGTATTTTTATACAGGTCCAGGGAGGCACCGAACGGTGTTGGAATGGAGAGGACTTTTTCTTTCATGCCGGTTCCTCGGTGGCAATGCGGGCTAGCGGTGCGCCTTTGCCGGTCAATGGGTATTCCCGGAGAGTGAATAGCAGGCCGGAACAGGGAGAAAAAATTTCTTCAAGCACCTGACCTTCAACGGGGTCTATCAGGTCGCCAATTTTATCGCCTTGGTTTAAAGCCTGACCGATTTCTGCTTGCTGGATGAATAACCCGGCATGGTTGGCCTGGATCATGGCAACATATTCGGGTTGCACCAGTCTGGCGGGTGTGACTTCTATAGAGGGTTCTTTTAAGTCGAGCGTACCGGTGCGCCTGAGAAGGTTCAGGATGCCCAGAACAATTTGGTCGCAATAGTTTTGGTGAATACGCAGGCAGATCCCGGTTTCAATAACCAGAGTGGGCACTCTGGCTTGATTCAGGTTGTAACCCAGAGTGGATTCAAAAATTTCCGCATGAGGGTGGAC
>JABIXH010000123.1 GCA_018664975.1 Nitrospina sp.
CAGTTTTAGGGTTTGAGATAATCAACCTTTATACCAAATAATGCCTCAAACCACAACCACCAGCGCCCCTATTAGCTAGGATTACATTTGACGGGCAATGGCTGTCTAGGCTTGATAGGGGCTTTTCTCCGATATGGAAATTTTTACCTAAGTCGAAAAACCGAGATTATTCTTTGTTCGCCACTAAAGCTAGTGCTCTATTTCTACCGGGCGTGGCCCGGTGGCTTCTACGATCACCAGGGTAAAGTCATCGGTGAACTCGCCGCCATTGAGGAAGTCGTTTAAATTTTGTTTGAGGGCCAGGCCCAGTTCATCGGCGTTTTTGGATTTACCCAATTCCAGCGATTTTTGTCCCAGCCGATCAAGGCCATACATGTCGGTGCCTTTTCCGCGTGCCTCGGTGAGTCCATCGGTGTAACAGATCAGTTTGCTGTTGGGGAGCAGTTGGGTTTCCCGTTCTTCGATCTCATTATTGCTATGAATCATGAGGGGGAATCCTTTTCCGGTTTTAAGCTGTTGAATGGACCCGGTTTCATATTCGATGAGCAGGGGCGGATTGTGCCCGGCTGAGGCGTACTTCAATTGACCGCTGGGAAGATGAATGACTCCATAAAAAGCGGTGATGAAGTGCCCGGTGTTTTGGTTCTTACAGAGGATTTGATTAATGGTTTCCAACATCTCTTTTGGGGAATGCAACTTGGAGAGCATGGCGCGGAGCAATACCCGCATCATCGCCATAATGACGGCCGCCGGCGTTCCATGTCCGGAAACATCGGCTACCAGCACTCCGAGATGGTTGTCATCGATACTAATAAAATCATAATAGTCGCCACCGGCTTTGGAAGAAGGTTGGTAGTCGGCAAAAAAATTGTATCCGGAAATTTGCGGGAGTTCCTGGCAAAGCAGGTTTTTCTGAATCTGGGCAATGGTGTCCCGCTCCTGGTCAATGATGGCGTATGCTTCCATCAACTGGTTATAGAGTTTTTTTGTGCGTAGGACAGCTTGAACACGGACCAATAATTCTTCCGACTCAAAAGGTTTGGTCAAATAGTCTTCGGCACCGGCACGAAGCCCCGTTTTTATGCTCTGTAAATCATTCTTACTGGTTATGAAGATGATGGGGGTGAAAGTGTTTTGGCTCTGCTCCTTGATTATTTTACAAGCCTCGTAACCATTCATATTTGGCATTTCAACATCCATGAGAATGAGATCGGGCTTTTCTCGATTATTCACTTCAATCGCCTGAAGTCCATCGCTGGCAGTTACGGTTTTGTAATCTTCATCCAGAACAGACTTGATGAGGAGGGTAATGACTTTAGAGTCATCCACAATGAGAATTTTAGGCCGATGTTCCGGCTGTGGGTTCATGACGCGGCTTCCCGTTTTTCAAACAGTTTCAAGTAAATGGATAGCGGTCAATATATAGGCAGGCGGGAAAATGTCAATGTTGTTTCTTAAAGGGATTCATTTGTATGTATTTCGTATTCGTTTCCGTTGGTGAAAATTTGTACGGCTCCATTTAAATCGGTACGGCGGATATCGACTCCTGCACTTTGATATCGTTCCAGGGTTTGCGGATGGGGATGGTGCATGCGATTGAGGTAGCCGCTGGAAAATATCACGGTGTCGGGGTGGACCGCATTGATAAAATCCTGAGAATTGGAAAATCGGCTACCGTGGTGCGGGCCTTTTAAAATATCTGCTTGTAGCGGGCTTGCGGCCAAAACCTTTTCTATTTTTTCGCTGATGTCACCGGTGAACAGCATACTGAAATCTTTATACTCAAGACGCAGTACCAGTGAAAGGTCGTTATTAATTCTCCGGTTTGAAATAGAGGGTTGATCCGGACCCGGGTGCAAAGGGATGAGTCGAACTTTCCCAATGGTGATCGGTTCGTTCAATTTTAACGAGATGAACTCCGACCCTTTTTCACGCGACTTTTTCTGCAAGCTCTGCAGTCGTTTGCCAACAGAACTTTCGCTCAGGGTTAAAAAGTTGTTTACAGGAAAAAGGTCCAGCAGGGAATACAGCCCGCGAATGTGGTCGTTGTCGGAATGGGTGGCAACCATATAATCAATTTTTCTTATTCCCCGGCTCCACAAATAAGGCGCGACCACTCGCCTGCCGACATCAAGCCGGTTTTTATAAAATCCTCCGCCATCCATTACCAGAGTTTCTCCGTTAGGAAATTCAATGAGAAGTGATTCCCCTTGACCCACATCCAAAACAGTTATTGCCAGGGTATTGCCGGGAAACTGAAAGAAACGCGGCCAGGCAAACAGGATCAATACGGATAGGGCGGAAACGGCAAAACATTTTTTTAATAGTCCTCCCACCTCTAAATTTTGTGCTCGAAATTGAAGAATGAGCAGTCCACTCAATAAGGCCATAAAATAAAAAACCAACCAAAAAGAAGGGGGTGCCGGGACATACATGGAGGAAAAAGAATGGTGTCCAAGAAACTCGGGGAGCCATAAAAATAACCGGGTAATTCCCATTACAGGCCATAATGGTAAGGCGGCAAGGGTGATGGAGAAGGTTCCCACAAGTGTCATGAGCAGTACAGTGGGAATCAGGATCGATGCCAGAGGTACCATGAGTATATTTAATAAAACACCGATCAGGCTAATCCGGTTGAACTGGTAAATCAGGACAGGAAGGGTGACAGCCGTAACGGTTAGGGATACCAGTGTTCCTCCAATTAAAATTTTCTCCAGGCGAATTTTTAAATATTGCCCGATGGATTCCTGAGCGTCCGGGGAATAACCGCGCATTAATTTTTGTGACCATGTGGATTCTCCCATTCTGGCCACAGGGTCCTCATTGATCTGGGATAACCGGGTGAAGATCAGCAGAATTCCCCCGACGGCTAAAAAAGAGAGTTGAAAACCTGCGTCCAATATTGATTCAGGTTTCCATAGCAGGATGAAGAAGCCAGCGGTCAGGAAGACATTAAAAAGACTGCTTTGCCGATCCACTAAAACGGCTATCAGCAAGGCACTCACCATGATACCCGCCCTGAGGGAAGAGACCTTAGGGCCGACAACCACCATATAGAAAAGGACCGGGATCAGGCATAGAACTGCCGTGGTTTTTCTGGCATGTCCGGCACGGGCACTGTCTGGTTTCAGTCGGAAAAGTGCATAAAAGACTGCAGGCCAGAGAATGAAATAGGAGGCCGCCGCCACAAACCCGATATGCAGTCCAGATACAGCCATCAGGTGGGCCAGCCCGGTAGCGATATAGTTTTCCCGGACCTCCATCGGCAGGGAGTCCTTCATTCCCAACACCATGGCTTTGAGCAGGGAACCTTCTTCACCGGGAAACAGTTTTTCCAGGCTGGTTACGAGTCGGCTCCTTAATTCGTCAAGGCTGGTGCGCCAAAGTGGCAGGTCAAACCGGCCTAA
>JABIXH010000193.1 GCA_018664975.1 Nitrospina sp.
CATCCTGAAAATTCAACCAATCCTGAGCAACAGGCCAGGAGTCTTCTTTTGCCCATACTAAACCGGATTCATGATCCAGCAGGGTGCCATCCCCTTTATCTTCAAACCGACAGGTTTCATTCATTTGCGAATACTCCGGAAACTCTATAATTCAATAGTAAAAATCGAAAGCTAAAATAATAGCCCAGGGAACTTATTCTATGAAGTCCTGATTTTATAGGAAATTGACGTTTGGTAAAATTGTTGCTATAAATCATAACCTTAATTTAAAACAAACCCATTTCCCACAATTAACTACTAACGCTTGACGATAGTATTTAAATATAACTGAATTAGTGATCTGATGTTAAATAAATCGAAATATATAATTTTCCTGGTTTTATTAGCAAAGTTGATCTTTGTTCCAGAAATTATTTTTGGGCAATCTTCCTGCGGAGAAAAAATTCCGGCTTTGGGAAACTTTGAGCTAATCTCTCAATATTCATTAGGTCTTGCAGTAGTTTTAATGATTCCGGGTATTCTTTTCGATCATAAAATCTGGAAAAAGGTTTTATTGATCCTGGCATTGATTCCTTTTGCCGGCTGGATGTATGTAAATTTTTTGGTGGATTATACCAAACTGAAAACTGATATCTTCAACCATAATGCTATGGCCGAAGCCACTCTGGCTAATATAGCAGAAGCCCAGGACAGGTATAAATCTGAACAAAGTACATATATCGGCGACTTAAGAAAACTCTATTCCCATATCGGTGGGGCAGGGGGCATGAACGAATGCGTGAAAATATTAAATGTGCAGGCAGGGGTAGATCATTGGCGCGCAGAAGCAGGGCATGTGTCGAGTCCAGATACGGTTATTTGGGATAGTCGAGCTGGAACCTCATTGAAGAAAGGATAACTGTTTAATCAGTCCTCCCACCTGTTAACCATACCGTTGAGTGAAACCATCCCTATCACTTCATTAGATTCGATTACCATAGCGTAAGAAACATTAAAATTGGTCAGGAACCTTGCGGCATAAGGCACAGGCATGTCGGACTTGACTGATAAAACCGGTTTGGACATGATTTCATAAATATGGGCTTCATGAAGTTTCCTGCTTTCTCCGATTACTTTTCTTGCAATATCTTTCAGGGTCATTATCCCGTAAACATCATTTTCATCTCTGGGTTCCACCAGGATCGCATTAATATTTTTTTCTCTCATCATATTCAATGCATCGGAGACCTTTATGATTCCGTCCACTTTGGTAAAATTTGACATCATGACATCGCGAACTTTTTGAATGTCAGCCATTCTTTTCTCCTAAATAGCCTGGTTAAAAATAACGATCTTTAGCATCTTTTTCCATGGTAGGCATTTGGCTTTCCAACCCTATTGCCCTGTCTACTGCCAGGCTGAATGCGATTCCATTGCCATGTTCACTCAGATGACCGGCATCATAAATCGCCTCCATAATATTACTGGCAATAAAATCTTCCACCAGAAAAAGAAGCATGTCTCTTTGGACTTCCATGGTCAAGCCCATAAAAGATTTTTGGGCGTGAATACCTTCTCCGCGAGCATTTAGAATGGTGACTCCTGTTGCTCCAGCAGATTTTGCGGCTTCAATCACGTTGTCCTGATATTTTTCATTCACTAATGCCAATATAACTTTAAAACGCATGAGTCTCTAACTCCTCAAGAAGGTTCATTAATCTCTTTACGTTTTGATAGTTTTTCGGTGATCATAGCATACGCCATTACAGTGATCATAGGGAAAAGGGAAGCGAATGCAATCAACCCAAATCCATCTATCAATGGGGAACGCCCCGGTACATTTGAGGCCAACCCGATACCCAATGCGGCGATTAACGGTACTGTTACGGTAGAGGTCGTCACTCCACCTGAATCATAAGCTAGGGGAATGATCTGCTTAGGAGAAAACCAGGTTTGGATAAGTAAAAATGCGTATCCAGCGACAATATAATAGTGTAATGGATTGCCCATCACTATTCGATACACTCCCAAAGTCACACCAGTCGCCACACCTAAAGCAACAGAAACTCGCAGTCCCCATGCTGAAATAGCTCCTGTAGTGATATCGCGGGCTTTATAGGCAACGGCTATTAATGCAGGTTCTGCAAGTGTGGTAGAAAACCCAATTAAAAAAGCAAAAATATAAGTCCATAAATAAATTCCAGGATCCATCTGGCTGGATTTTTTAAGAGTTTCTACTAAAGCAGAATCACTACCCGCAAGAAAATTTAGATCCGTTAATTGGTTAGCCATTTGAGAACCGATGGGAAAAACACATTGTTCCAAACCTACGATAAAAATTCCTAGACCCAGAACAACCATTCCCAGTCCAATTAATTTTTGTTTCAGGTGAGGTATTACTTTTTGGATTGCCACCACCTGAAAGAAGCCCAATACAATAATTATAGGAAGAATATCCTGTAACGTTCCACCCAGGGCGTCGATCAATGTGTTAAAGATTTCAGAATTCATTAGCTACCCACTCCATAAACCAAAATTCCATAGCCTAAAACAAATATAATAGGGCACAGGCTTGCCAGGGCAATCAGGCCAAATCCATCAAGCATGGGATTTCGGCCCCGTATTGAGGTGGCTAAACCTACCCCCAAAGCGGCTACCAAAGGGACGGTAATGGTGGAAGTTGTGATTCCTCCGGAGTCGTAGGCAATTCCAATGATTTCTTGAGGAGCAAAAAATGTTGTAATTACAATAAGGGTGTAACCACCCATAATAAACCAGATAAAAGGCCACCCCTTTAAAATACGCAACACCCCTAAAGCAATAGCCAAACCGACTGACAGGGCAACCGTATAACGTAGACCCAGTACAAACTTCGCAACTGAACTCTTAGTGTTCTCGATCGCACCTGCTCCTGCCGCTAATCCTCCGGCTTTGCCCGCTATAACTGTCAAGGCAGGTTCGGCAATGGTGGTGGAAAAACCCAGAGCAAATCCAAAAAAAATGATCCACCAGGGGTTGCCTTTTAGGGCAAACTCATTGGCCATTTTCTCGCCGATAGGGAATAGAGCACTTTCCAAACCCAATATGAAAATGAAAAGCCCCATAACAACAAGGAAGATTCCAAAAATAGTTTGATCTAAATGAGGAAAAGGTTTTTGAATAATGACCAACTGAAAAAAAGCAATAACGACTATAATAGGGAATACATCCATAAAAGCCGAAAAGATTTTTGAAAATAGAAGTTTGGCTATGTTCACAGGGTATTTATATTGAGTGGGGACATTAAATTAAATAGTTTTGTTTATTTTATGATCCGAGGAATATTGATCCCAATCCTGGGTGACAGAATTCAAAATATAGACAACCCATTAATGAAAGTATAGCAAAATTATTTATAAAATCAGTTATTATAGCTTCATCAAGTTAATCAAAAAACTTTCACAATAAGGCAATTATGAGCATTGAGGAAATGAGTCAGGATGATTTTGATCAAGATAACTTTAATCAAGAGATGCTATTAAATATTTTTTACAATAGTAAAGGAAGTATTGATTCGATCAATGCCGCTATTGATGCCAAAATATATGGTACCCGCACCAGAAGCATTTCGTTTTTTGAGAAATTTGTTCGGGCGCGCTTAACTCTTGACCCGAAGGTTCTCAGGCTTGTCGACTTGGAAATAACCCCGTTTGAAGTCATATACCTTAGCCAATATCCGGGTTTGGAAAATGTCGAAGAATTAGATTTAAGAAAAAACCAATTGGGAGATAAGGGATTAGATGCTCTTTTATTATCAGATAAACTAGGGAATCTTTTAAGGTTGGATTTGAGGAATAATCAAATAACCCGCAAGGGTATGGAGATTTTGGCAAAGACGGAGAAATTGGAGAAGCTGGAAAAGCTGGATCTCAGATCCAATAAAATTGGTAAGGCTTGGGAAAGCAAATTAATATCAATTGGAAAGTTCCCAAACTTATCTTCGTTGAAAACAGTTTAAGCGATGGCATCACCAGACTTAATGATTTAATGCTGATTATAAAACCAGGCGATTTTTATTTTCCCTGATTTTTTGAACTATTTTGTCAGCGATCTCATCTGCTTTCACTTGATATGAACCATCTTGCAAAACGTTGCGGAACTTGTTTACCAAGTCCTGGCGAATTTCACTTGCAATGGTCTTGATATCACTTGCCGAAGCTTGTGTTTTGGAACTCTCAGAGAGCGTTACACGATCAACATTTTTAGAGGAAGAAGAATCACCTTTTACGGTTTTATTATTCCCCTTGACTGACCCGTTGACAGCTTCACGCCTATTTATTTTTATTGTTGGTTCAAGTTTGTTCATGATGATTTTTTATTGTTGCAGTAGCAATAATACTCCTTCTGGAATAAGGTTAGCTTGTCCTACCATTGCCGCAGAAGACTGAACCAAAAGTTGTTGTTTGGTTAAGTTAGCTACCTCTTCGGCTATATCTGCGTCTGAGATTACTGAATATGCAGCATTTAAATTTTCAACTGACACATTTAAAGTAGCCAAAGCCCTGACTAATCTATTTTGGGTGACTCCAATGCTTGCCCTATAGCCGCTGATGGTGTCCTGTGCCTCTTCCACTTGAGCAAGACTGTCAATTGACCTTGCAAAGGTTGACACAGAAATACTATCGAGATCTAAGGTTGCTGTATCTGTTGATTCAAGATCTACAAGCTTGTTTAAATTTAACTGACTTTCTTCCTCTGAATTAAGTCCGGTTGATATGGTTATCTGTTTGGAGGTAGTAACACTTCTACCTAAAGTTCCATCTAAAAGTTTTAACCCAATGAACTCAGTTCCATTAGCAATTCGGTTGAACTCATCTCTGAGGGTATTAATTTCAAGTTGTAAGGTATCCCGTTCGTTTTGACCAATAGCTCCACCCGCAACCGATAAAACCTCGCGCAATCGTGTCAAGATGCCTGCCTGCTCGTTTAATCCGCCTTCTGCAACATTGATGAGACTGATCCCGTCATTCAGGTTTTTTGATGCCTGTCTCAACGTCCGTGCATCGGAACGCAATAATTCAGAAACCGATCTATCGGCGCTATTTACATCATTTCCGCTTAAACGATTTCCGGAGGCGATTCTACCTATAACCAGACCAAGGTTCTCGTTGTTAATACTCAGCCTGTTCTGGGCAATATTTGAGCTTAGATTATTGAAGATTCGCAGTGGCATTCCATTTCCTCCATGAAATTGGAATTGATTTGATTTTGAAGGGCTTTATTGCACCGAATCCTCCAAGATTCAGCAAGTTTTGCAACCCTTCATTCTTGCAGCCTCCAGACTGCCTTAAATTTTGTTACGGCTTAATCGCCAAATTCTTGAGTTTTTTAATGTTTTTCTTTTGAAAACTTTAAATATTGGCCTTTTTTTAGGTGTGCTGACCTAATAATTAGGTCTCAATCTGGGAAGATTGGTGGTAAAAATTTCCGGGGACATTTATATTAGTCAGTATAAGCACCTATTTTCTAACCTTTTTACTCAGGAAAATTATGATTGAGAAAACTTTAAAGGTAGAGGGAATGACCTGCCAACATTGTGTGCAAACGGTAAGTGAAGCAGTAGGAAAAATGGCAGGGATACAAAAAGTGGAGGTGAATCTCGAACAAAAATTAGTAAATGTGGAATTTGATGAATCCAAATCCACAATAGATGCTATTTCTTCCAGGATTGCTGATGCAGGGTTTGAAATAGTGGAGGACTAGAACCTGCATTCTACTAGGGTTTATTTCGCTTAAGAATTCATTTTCCCAATTTTGACTTGAAGAATCTTTTCGTGACCGTCTCTCAAAATTTTGATGGGAACGATTTTTCCAATTGTGGTGTCTGCAACCAGCTTTTGAAAATATTTCAAGCTGGAAATAATTTTGCTATCGAATTGGATGATAATATCTCCTCGAAGCATTCCTCCGAACTGGGCGGGAGCTTTGCTCGCAACACTATTAACCAGGACTCCATCTGGTTTTTCCAAGTTAAAGGTGTTTGCCAATTCTGGAGTCATATCTTGAATTCCAATTCCCAGCCATCCTCTGTCTACTGATCCTTTTTGAATCAACTGCTCACCAACTTTAAGAGCCATTTCCACCGGGATAGCAAAACCCACTCCAGAACCGATAGCCGCCACGGCTGTATTAATACCAACAATTTGTCCATCCAGGTTGATCAGAGGGCCTCCGCTGTTTCCGGGGTTGATCGAAGCATCGGTTTGGATAAAATTTTCAAAATGGCTGATACCCAGGTCAGTACGACCCGTCCCGCTGATCACCCCAACCGTGACTGTTCCCTCAAGTCCATAGGGGTTTCCAATAGCCATTACCCATTCACCAACGCTTAAATTATTGGACTGTCCAAATTCTGGTTCTGGTAGTCTTCTCAGGGTCGAAATTTTTAGAACCGCAAGGTCGGTATAGGTGTCGTAGCCGAGTATTTTGGCAAAATACTCTTTTCCATCAGACAATTTAATAAGAATTCGATCGAGTTTTTCAACGACATGATAATTGGTCAATATATAGCCATCTGAATCCAAAACAATTCCGGATCCAACATTTTCAACTGAATACCTTTTACTCTTCAGGTTTTTAGCAAACCAGTTCCTGATCATTGCATACCAGGGGACAGAATTATGACCGTGGGGTTCATACCAGGATGATTTTTCTATCAATTCTTTAACTTTATTAACACTGACTACAGAAGGTTTTATTGTTTTTGCATTGCGAATGAATGCTTTCTGCAGATCCAGTAAATTTTTATAGTCTTGGCTAGCTTCCAGGCTTCCAGGAACAGGCTTAACGGGCGAGGATGAGATATATTCCATCCAAAAATCTTTGGTATTAAATGAAACGAAAGCAATTATCAAGCAACACCATGCAAGAGTTCTCCAGTGGAAATGATTGTTGGGTTTTGAGTCAACCATGCTTGCAACCTGTATAAATGGTCGTAATGCCAAAAGTTAATTCTTTGAAATTAACCGAATCGAACCCATGCTCTTTTAATATAGAAGCAAAAGCTTCACCTTTAGGAAAACCCTCGACAGAATCAGGAAGATACGAATAGGCATTCTTGTGACGAGAAATCAAACGTCCCAGAACAGGTAATACTCTCCCAAAATACTGTCGGTAAAACCATTGTAATAATCCATTTTGAGGAAATGAAAACTCTAGAATCACAATTTTTCCCTGTGGTTTTAAAACCCGATGAATCTCACTAATTCCAAGATTTATATCTGCGAAATTTCTAGCTCCAAATGCGGAAATGGCACCATCAAAACTATTGCTTTTAAGCGGCAGATTTTCAGCCGCACCGGGAAATAATCGAATAGACGATTCCCCGCCCCTGGCAGACACCTTTTTATTCCCCAGGTGAAGCATGGTGGTACTGAAATCAATTCCAATAACACGCGATGGAGGAGCATCTCGCAAGGCCAACTCCAGTGCAATATCAGCAGTTCCCGTAGCAACGTCCAGAAAAACGCGGTTTGCTACAGGTTCCAATTCATCGACCGCTAATTTTCGCCAGTACTTATCAAATCCTGCACTTAATAAACCATTAAGAAAATCGTATCGAGGCGCAACGGCGTTGAACATATCCCGAATTGGGTTTGCACCGTCTGTGGAAATTTCATAAGCTTGTTTTACTTGAGAAGGCAATATGTACTCAAAATATTGATTTTTATATATATAAAATTTTAGCATCCCTTTTTATCAGGCACAAGAAAGACTTGGGCTGGAAAAGGGGAATCAACGATTATGTTATAAATTACGAGGTAATAGCACTCTTATACTTTTATGGAGCTGTTTTATGAAAACAGTTTTGGTCCTTCTGGCGCCAGGATTTGAGGAGATAGAAACGATCACGGTTGTGGATATATTGCGACGCGCAGGAGCCAAGGTAACTCTTGCAGGAACTGAAGAAGGACCTCTGGTAGGTTCAAGAGGGATTAGTGTATTGCCGGATGACTTGCTCGATCATGTTTTAGAAAAGGAGTTTGATCTGGTTGTGCTACCAGGAGGTCAACCGGGTACCGACAATCTAAAAAAGGATGCGCGCGTTTCTCAACTGTTAAAAATTATGGACAGTCGGGGTAAGTACATCGCCGCCATCTGTGCGGCCCCGCTGGTTTTAAAGAAGGCAGGAGTATTGGGGAATCGCTGTGTTACCAGTCATCCATCTGTTCAAAACGGTATGGAAGGAACTACTTATTCCGATGAAAGAGTTGTGGTAGATGGGCACATTATCACCAGTAAATCGCCGGGCACTGCTATGGAGTTTTCTCTTCAACTTGTAGAAATTCTATTTGACCGGGAACGCAAGGACATTGTGAATAAAGGAGTTCTGGCAAATATATGATTTGCGGGGAAGGGTCAAAAAATTCCTGAAACTTTTTTGCAGGCCCCTCATCTAAGTATTCGAATGCAAGAATTTTTTTGAATATATTTATTAGCTTGAGCGAGGCAATACTCGATGAATATCTCCTATAATCAGCTTTTAATCAATAAAAGGCGGGTAAAGCGCCGAATAAAGAAAAAAGCGGCAACAGGTAGCCGTTGCCACCATTGCAGTGGAGCATTTCGAGGATCTGAGGAGGTAGAATCCTGCCTGATGTGCGGTAGGGAAAAGGGTCACGTATGCTCAAACTGTCTGCATGCTCCGGAAGAAAGCCAGCATCCAGTAAAAAAGCTGGCTTAAAGTAACATCATTCCTGTAAAAACTGCCTGAGTTTGCCCACCCACTCTAATTTGTTGAGCTTCGCCTTCCTGTTTTGATATTTCTACATTTATTAGTGACGGCCGTTCCATTTCGTAACCTTGCTCAATGGTCATGGTGAGGTCTGCATTACTCTTCTCCAAGCTGGCCCAATAGGCACCCATGGCTCCTGCAACACTCCCTGTCGCAGGGTCCTCAGAAATGCCCAAACTCGGAGCAAAGGCACGGGAATGAACCGTATTTTGTGTGTGGACTGTTTCCCGGCAGAAAGGATAAATCATGTCGATTCCCAAAGGCCCCATCACTTCTTTTAAAGTTTGGAGATTAAGAACTATCTCCTGCATGGCTTTTAAGGAAATGACCGGGACCAGTAATGCCGGAAACCCTGTAGAAACGACTTGAACAGGGAGGGTATCGTCCAATTGGTCGATGGACAGGCCCAAGGCCTTCGCTATACTTTCTGAATGGTTGAGCTTATGAAGCATTTTGGCCGGAGGGTGTTGCATGGTGCCCTTATCATTTTCAGCCCAGACAGGAATTATTCCCCCCTTAAAATTTAATCGTATCGGGTCCGATGTCACCGACTCATTCCTTCTTAGGACAAAGGCCGTGCCCAG
>JABIXH010000194.1 GCA_018664975.1 Nitrospina sp.
CAAAATTTCATTGGGCCAAATTCGCCACGTTTAAATTGGTTTTCATCTGCTTTATAACCTAGCTCAATGTAGTCAACTCCTGATTTATTAACGGCTTGAAATACCCGACGCACCAAGTCATCGCTAAACAAATGATTATTCATCAAGCCACCATCACGAATTGTGCAATCTAATACTTTTATTTCTTTTCGGAACATGCTGTTATATCTCCCAACCTGGATCCAAAGATCCTCGGCAAAAAATGAATTTGGGCAAAAGTTTCAACTAATTGGAAGACTTAATTATATTTCTTCTATAGGTTTGGGTCAATCAGATAATTCCAATTTAACTCAGAAATCTTATTTACATGTAAAATCTGCATAATTTGTTAATATTCTTTCATTAATTGATGGTCTGTTTTATTGTGGAAAGTTCCAATTGAGACGACTGATTAGGGAGTCGTAATAATTAATCCATCAACCGAATTCAGTTAATCATGAGTAATAAAAAGTTATTTTGGCTTGTAAAACAGGAACCCTCCAAATACAGTTGGGAAACGTTTTTGAAGGACGGTGAAACATATTGGGATGGGGTGCGCAACTACCAAGCCCGCAATAATTTGCAATCCATGAAAAAAGGCGATCTGGTTTTCTTTTACCACAGCGTCACGGGAAAGGAGATTGTGGGGCTTGCCAAAGTAACCCGCGAGGCTTATCCCGATCCCACCACGGATGATTCGCGTTGGGTAGTGGTTGACCTTAAACCCATTAAATCACTCGCTCACCCTGTCAGCCTTGAGGAAATCAAAAACCATAAGGACCTGCAGGAAAATGCATTGATCAGACAATCGCGTTTGTCTGTTATGCCTATTACCAAAAAGGAAAGCCAGGTTATATTAAGACTGAGTAAGACTACGATTTGACAAACCCTTCATAATTTCTAGTAGAATGGTGGGCGTGATTGATAGAAATATCCGTTGACTTCAATTATGTGGAAGTATAAATTCACAATAATTATTTTAAGCTTGGAAGCGAACCTATGAAAAGACAATTTACTCTGATCTTCTTTGTCACGTTATTTGTTTTACTGGGTTGCTCGAAAGATGGTACAGATAGGGATGGACCTAAGCCTGTGGCAAAGTGGTCAGCACCCACTCCTGTTAAAGCAGACCTCACTGATCCCTTAAAATTGCAGTCGTGATTGATAGAAATATCCATTGGCTTCAAGTATAGGGAAGTCTAACTTCATAACAATAGTTTCAAGCAAATAAAGGAGCCTATGAAAACTGGAACCCCCCTATTCTTTCTGATCATTTCATTGCTCCTACTGGGTTGCTCGGAAGATAGCACAGATAAAAAAGCTCCAAAACCAGAGACCAGCCAGTCGACATCTCCTGCTGTAAAAATGGAACCTGCTAAAGCGGGCAAACCCACCGAGCCTTACCCTAATTCCCCCACTAGTCAGGATTTGCATCCCGATACGCATGTCAGTGGTGTCCAGAGTAACCATGCTTCTGGAGCAATATTTTCTTCCGATCATTTAAGCGGCCAGTAGTTTAGTGAAATTCACCACTGTCTTTCTTATTATATTGTTTAATATTGTTGCGATTTTACCTGTATGGGCAGACTCTGAAGAATCGTCCGCCTGTCTGAAGCGAGTCGTGCCTCTACAAGCAACCATGGAAAAAGTAACTGAATTAGACGGAATTTGGGGGATATTTCAAAAAACATCTGAGTTGCAAAACCACTCAGTACAAGGCATTAATTTAGACAAAAAAATCCATTCCATTTTATTCCATTTAGATTATTTGTGTAATACCATTGATGGAATTCCTTTTGATGAATTGTCCGACTATGTATCCACCAATCTGAAAGAAAAAGGAGCAGAAGAATTTAAAAAGGAATTGATTATTCTTGGTAAAAGTGAGGGCGAAATCGAAGTATGGTTTGAGTTTTCTGAGTTTGCTGTCGCCAATCGGCATCGTCCTCTCGATCCCCAAAAGATATTTCGGACCATTCAGTCTTCGCAACCCTTTGTCAAAAAATATTTCGAGATTGCTGATCGAATAAATCACCGAAAAGATATGGGTTCAATAATTCAGGAAACACAAAGTTTGACAAATCAAATTGAAAATTTTTCTAAAACGGATCCTTACATGTCTCAAGCCATTTATGAAAATTCACGAGTTCCCTATGCTGATTTCGATGAAAATTATGGCGGTTCCTGATCTTGGTGTGCTTACAACCTGAAACTATTTCAAAATATAAGAGGACATAATGAGTAATTTTCTTGTAATAGGCGGAACGGGTGTGATGGGAACTGCAGCAATTAAAGCTGTTAGAGAAAAATTTGGCGATACAGCGACTATCCTTGCCAACTGGTATGGTAAAGAAGAACCAGGCTTTAGTATTGAGGGCGCTAATGAGACATTATTTGGAGATATCAATGACCCTCAGGTTCTGGAGAAAATCAAAGCTTATGAAAATGGACAGTTTGACACCTTGTTTTACGCCACAGCATTAGGTGAAGTTGGCGTCCCAATTTCTGAGGCGACTCCCGAGTCGATAACATTATCTAACAAGCTTTCATTTGATCCCATCCTTAAATTGGAAGCTGAATTGAATGTTAAAACTATTGTCGCCTATTCTACTTTTTATGTTATCCGTCACCAGTTAGCCACCTATGGGGCAATGGGCCATTCAAAAGAAGCTATCGAAAAGTGGACTGTTGAAAAAGGCCAATCCCGCCATGCCTGCATTCGAGCAGGATTGTTTGAGTCTCAATCTTCAAGAGGTATTAAATTACTTTTAAGAAAATCCGCAAAAAACCCTGATAACTTAAGAGATCCTCTTCTCCGATCCTATTTTCAAGGAAAAAGTTCAAAGGAGGGTATACAAAAATTTGAGGAAGGGATTTTTAATGAAGAAAAAGAGGCCTATGGCGATTGTCGAACCACAGCAGAAGATTTATTTCAATCCCACTTGCAATATTTTGATTCCGAAGATCCTGTATTCATAAACGTTTGCGGTAAACGTATTTGGCTCTCAGATTCCCCCCTACTGCTCAAAGACTACCTTTAGATTTCATTTTTTGCCTCATGGAAAATACGGTATTTCAAAGGAATAGAGCCCCCACCCTCATCTTCATCCCCATGGGGATATTTCATTTGAATTGCTTTCAGGGTTCTTTTATTTAATAATAACAAACGGATACAATTTGTAAGTAGATAAGTAGAAATCGAATTTTCAAGTTTAAGTATTAGAGATTATGAATAATTCATCAAAAAGTGCTAAACCAGAAGAGACCCGTAGATTTTCTACAGATGAAAACCTAAATACATTACTCAATAGTGTAGTGGATGAGGTTAGTGCCTATGCAGAGCGTCTAGGCGGCCAAATAAAGAAACTGTCCGACATTGGTCGTGCCCTGTCAGGAGTGTACGACCTGAATACACTTCTTGAAATGATCGTTGATCAAGCTCGAAGCTTCACCAATGCAGATGC
>JABIXH010000114.1 GCA_018664975.1 Nitrospina sp.
GGGCTGTAAAAAGCTCAAAATATCCAAGACCAACATCCTGCTCCGGTGAAATATGCAGGTCAAATCGAACAAAGGCTCAAAATACCTCTCAAACCATTATTTTTAGAGGTGCCCTTTATTCAAAAAAGAAAAGCAGGTGGGCTAATGGGCGGACTATGGGAATTCCCCGGAGGAAAATTTGAACCGGGAGAATCGCCAGAACAATGCCTACACCGCGAAATTCAGGAGGAGCTAGGGGTAACTCTTCACATTGATGAAAAATTTATGGTAGTCAAGCACAGCTATACCCGATTCCGGGTCACTCTGCATGTTTTCTTTTGCAGGATCCGCTCCGGAAAAATTTCCCCAACTCAATGCGAGGAATGGGATTGGGTGAAGGTAGAAGAATTGGAAACGTATCCCTTTCCCGCAGCAAATGTTAAAATTATAAATAGCTTAAGAAAAAAAATAACTTAATATTTTACTCGCTCTAAAAACACCATGACCTCAGGAATCCGAGCCATTGTTGTTGGCATGATAGCCAACATACTACTTTCCCTTTTTAAGTTTGCAGGAGGGATATTGGGAAACAGCGTGGCCCTGGTGGCCGATGCCATCCATTCCCTTTCTGATCTGGTGACAGACATTATTGTCCTGTTCACCCATCGAATTGGTAAAATGCCGCAGGATGAAGACCATCCCTATGGACATGGGCGTGCGGAAACAATTGGAGCCGCCGTCATTGGCCTGCTAATCATCGCCACCGGTATCGGGGTCATTCATGAAACCTGGGAAACCCTGTCGGATGTCCCTGGGAAAGCTCCGGGAATACTAGCCGCTTCCGCCGCCGTATTTTCTATTCTCATTAACGAAGGACTTTTTCATTATTCCCTCCGTGTGGGAGAGACCACACAAAGTCCTTCCTTAATCGCCAATGCCTGGCACCACAGGTCCGATGCCATTTCGTCTATCGCCGCACTCATAGGAATTGTCGGTGCTTCGCAGGGATTCCCTTTCATGGACCCTTTGGCAGGAGCTGTTGTCGGTTGCATGATCGTGAAAGTTGGAATAGACATAACCCGGCAAGGAATGCGGGACTTGATGGATACTGCCCTGAGCGATGAGCACACACAAAAAATCCATTCCATTTTAAAAGAAATCCCTGAAATTCTTCATTTCCATGATTTGCGCACCCGAGTCATTGGAGGGGAGTTCCTCATTGATGTGCACATCCTTGTCGATCCCAAAATGACAGTTACTGAAGGTCATCGAATAGCCGAAACCGCCCGGCGCAATCTTATCAACGCCATCCACAATATTCAGGATGTGCTGGTTCATGTCGACGGCGAACACGATGCAGATGTCGAGGGCATTTATCCCGTCACTAGAAAAGAACTGATCGATGTTGCAAGACCCATAATTTCAGAACTTGGAGGAAATATTTCACAACCCGAAATTCGGGTGCATCATATCAAGGGCAAGAATATTATGGATGTATTTATAAAGATTGACTCCCAGCAAAGCATGGAGGCTTCCCGCATTCTGGTCGCAAACATCAAGTCCAAACTTGAGACCGCTCCTCAAATTGATCAAGCACGGATATTTCTGGATCTTAATGCGGATTGAGCAACACGCCTAGTGGGGGCGACGGACCATATTTTTTAGCACATCCCCTTCCCATTCAAAATCCATTCGAGGGCGCCCTTTATAAAGGCCTTTCTGGAATGCGTAACCATAAATCATAGGGAGGGAAACACTGGGCTCAACAAACGCCATGCTATGTGTCGCCTCTTTATTTATTTTTCCCCAGGACTGTGCTTCAGCCAACGTGCTCCCGCTCAATCCTCCCCAATGGGGCGAGTCAGTGGTAACCTGCAAAGCATATTTATGCCCCCCGGTATCCTTACCAAAAATATAGGACATGACCACCGAATCATTGACATAATTTTTGGGAACACCTCCTGCGACATAAAAGGCCGCCGTACGGGTTGAGTTCACTACAACCTGGGTCAACTCATAATTGTCTCGAATGGAATCGATGGTAATAGGGGTTCGCCCTTCTTTGCGGGCTGAATAGTAATGCTCCGTCAACCCTATTCCCAGACTGGAGTCGTTGATGGCCGGGCAAAAGATCGGGATATTATTTTTTCTGGCGGTTACGAGAATGGAGTCTTCATCATCAATGGTTTCGGAAAGTCTAGAGATAAAATCTCTACTGGAATATTTTCCAGGCTCAAGCGTATCCGCGAACTTTCCTACAAGAGTGTCGTCTTCGACAAATAATTCATCATCCACATAAGTGTCATAAATCCGGTTGATGAAGAGTTCTCTAAGCTGGGTGTCATCGGCGTTGGGACTGCCATAATAATGGCCGCCACCAAGGGCGTTATAATAGTCCTGATATAAAATTGCTCCGGTAGAAACAATCACATCCACCATATTGTGATGCACCATATCGCGGATGACTTTTCTTAGTCCTGCCGCGATCAAAGGACCCGCCAGCCCCAAAATAATAGTGGGTTGCTCTTCATCCTGAAGCATGTTCCCAAATATTTTGGCGCATTGCCCGAGGTTTCGGGCTTGAATGGAAGCTGATTGGAACGATTCCATCAGGTCAGCCACATCATTTATTTTTTCAAAATCAACCGGAGCAATCCGAGTATTTAAAATTTCCTTTTTTTTCTTCTTCTTGCCTTCATCCAAGGGCTCAGGCATATAAGATTCTTTGTACCCCATTTTTTGCTCCCGGCCAGAAATTTAATGAAAAGGGATCATAACTCCTCATCCAGGCAACGTCAACCCAGTCAGCGGCCTGTAGCAACATTTTGGGGAACTCAACTATCGAAGGGATGTAAGAGGTAATGACGCGCTAGGCCAAGCACACTCTTTGAATACAGAAGTCTGTCATTTCTATTTGCTTCTCTCGTTAGAATGTTATAACCGGGAGCATAAATCTTTGGAATGGTTTTTAGTATCGACATTTTCGATACTCTCGAGAATTTTTCCATCTTCTCCGATCACATAGCTTATGCGAGCCGCATATTGCTCTTCGGCACTTTTTACCGCATGGTAACCCAGAGCGATTTCTCGGTTCACATCACAAAGCAAGGGATAGGGGAAGGAGAATTTTTCTGCAAAGGCCTTGTTATCTTCTTCATTATCCAGACTCACGCCGAATATTTGAATATTTTTATCTTCAAAACTTTTAAAATCATCTCGGAAGCCCTGCCCCTCCATAGTACAACCAGGGGTATCGGCCTTGGGGTAAAACCAAAGCACGATTTTTTTTCCTCTGTAATCCTTAAGACTCACAGCATTTCCATTATGATCCTTGACAGAAAAATCGGGTGCATCGGTTCCGGGTTGCAACATTTTTTCTCTCCTTTGAAAAAGGGTAAATTCGATTTTTAGGGTGGCGCAGGTATTAGATGATCCGAGGTCTTTTAGGAAGCAGAATTTTTTGGAATGGGCCGAAAAATCTTCAAAGCTCAGGAAATATTTTTCTGGCAATGCTTTCACCCAACAGCAGATCTTCTGGGCGGGTGATTTTAAGATTCCATTCGGACCCATCCACAATCCGGACTTCCTGACCCAGATACTCTATTAAGGAACCTTCATCCGTACCATAAAAGGAGTCTGCCTTAGCTTTAAGAAAAGCCTCCCCGAGCAAATCATATCGAAAAGCCTGGGGAGTCTGAACCCGCCATAAACCTTCCCGCTCCACGGTCCGCAAAACCATACCGGAATTATCTACTTGCTTGAGTGTGTCATTAACAGGAATAGCCGTGATCGCCGCACCAAATTTATCAGCAACCTCAATGGTTTCTTGAATCATTTCTTTCGATAAAAAAGGACGTACTCCA
>JABIXH010000259.1 GCA_018664975.1 Nitrospina sp.
AACTTTACCAACTGCGGGTATTATCCCTGGGAACTGGCCTATACCTCTTCCCTATTAAAACGAGAAACCAACCATCACGTAAAATTTATGGATGGTGTGCTTAATGGGTGGGATTTTGAAACCTATTTTAAACATGCGAGCACAGAAAAACCCGATTGGCTCATCATGGAAAGCTCCCCCCGTACCATCCGTGAAGACCTGCGCCTGGCTAAAGCACTCAAGGAAACTTTTGGCACCAAATTGATCTTTACCGGTCAACACCCAATGGCCCATCCGGAAGAAGTTCTTAAAGTTGCAGACTACGTATGCATCGGCGAATATGAGTTCACCGTTCTCGATCTGATCCAGGGACAAGACCCTAAAAAGCTAAGCGGAGTTCATCCGAATGACCGAGGAAAACTGATCGACATCAACGCCCTTCCTTTTCCTGAAGACGAAGATGTCAGGCGCATTGATTATCATGAGCCTAACTGCCGTTATAAACAAATACAAATGTACGCTTCAAGAGGTTGCCCACGCCGTTGCAATTTTTGCGCAGCGGCCACCCTCTATTATGACGAACTGAACTGGAGACCCAGAAACGTTGCCAGCGTTGTCGAAGAGATCCGCACCTTGCATGAAAAATATCCTGAGATGGAAGGCGTATTCTTTGATGAAGAAGTCCACAATATAAAAAGAAGTTTCAATATCTCCCTCGCCAAAGCCATTCGCTCAGCGGGACTGGACCACCTCAAATACGAAGCCATGTGCGAATATGCTTCCCTGGATGAAGAAGCTCTGGAAGAAATGCGCGCGGCAGGTTATTACAAAATCCGTTTTGGAATCGAAACCGGTAGTGACAAAGTGGCTGAAAAAATGACTTTGGGGAAAAAGCACGATCTGGATAAACTGCGCACCATGGTCAAGTTTGGTAAAAGCCTCGGTATGCTGTTTTATGGAACCATCAGTATTGGAGGTCTCGGCTCCGACCAGAAAGAAGACCAGAAGACTGTGGATTTAGTCTATGAAATGGCCTCACAAGGGTGGCTCGATGAAATTCAGGTTTCTATCAACACTCCCCAGCCAGGAACAGATTTTTATAATTCCTGTAAGGAAGAATCACTCCTCTCCAATTCTACTAACTGGGAAGGGTTTGATGGCAACGGTCAGGTTGTAGTCCACTACCCGCATTATCCTGCTGAGGAAATCCAGACAAATTTTAACAAAGCTCTTTCCGCTTTTGATTTTGGAAAAGAGGAAGCGCAAACTCGCGTTTTCTCACAAAATGCAAAATCTTCCTTCAACCTGATTCCTAATGGAGCGCGAGTTCTGTTGCTCCGATGCGTCAGGAACTGGATGATCCGCCTGACCCTTGAAAATCTGAACAAAAAAGCCAGCGTGGATTTACTAGGGCAAAATGTTTCGGCAAAAGACCTGAAGGGTTTGGATGGCCTGGACCAAATCTATTCCTACGGCACCGGATTCTTTTCAGCGGAATCGATCTCTATAGAATTAACTGAAAAACTCAGAAATAAACAATACGATTTTGTTCTAATCCCCGTTGCTAACAACCACATGCCGGGCTACCAGAATGTTTTGGAGGTCGCCGAAACGATTCTTCCCAAAGAAATTTTGTATGTCTATCCAGAAGGCCGCCTGCAACCTGCTTCACCAGTACCCATTAGCCACTAACCGTAGTACTGCAAGCCCCTTAAAGCTAACCGAGTCCTCAAACGCACGTTATGTGCTTCTTCAGCTTTCGTGTCCCGCAGGAGTAATATTTTTATGACCTTCCTCCTGACAAGAGGGATTGAGGTATTTTCAAGATTAAAGCCAAGAAGTTATTTTCCAAACTGACCCACTACCAAAAATCTCTCGAGCTTGACATTTCTCACAATCCATGCCTAAATTATTGCCATTCAGATAATTTCCATATCCCAAACCACAGTTCTCGCTAAAGAACAAGCATATGGCACCACCTATACCCCGAACAGTATTAGACCCCGCTAAAGCCATTGCCTTGTGGCAAAAGGGTGCAGATGACTGGAACAACTGGGTTGATAAAAACCCAGATGCTGATGTGAGCTTTAATAATGAAAGTTTTAGTCAGTACAGGAGTAGTATTAATAATAATACAATTTCCTTTAATCAATATAACTTTCCAAATGGGGAAGTCGATTTCAGGGGCACAAAATTCGGAGATGGGGATGTCTTTTTCCATAAAACAACTTTCGGAGAGGGAAATGTTAATTTTAGTGGAGCGTTCTTTGGAGAGGGAAAAATCATTTTCAATAGTGCGGAGTTTGGAAAGGGAACAGTCGACTTTAGTGGCACAACGTTCGGAAAGGGAAAAGTCGATTTCAGTAGCGTAAAAATTGAAGAGGGGAAAGTCGATTTCAGTAGAGCAAAATTCGGCGATGGAGATGTTTATTTCTCGCAAACAACCTTCGGTGATGGAGATGTCGATTTCAAGCGAGCAAAACTTGGAAAGGGTCATATCACTTTCAGCAATACAACCTTCGGAAAGGGAAATATCAATTTTAAGAAAGCAACCTTCGGTGAGGGGAATATCACTTTTAATAACGCGGATTTTGGAATAGGGAATATCGATTTCAGTCACACGACCCTCGGAGATGGAAATGTCAGTTTTGGTGGTGCAACTTGGGGAGAGGGAAATGTCAGTTTCATTGGTGCGACCTTCGGCGAAGGATATATCACATTTACAAATACAACCTTTGGAGATGGAAATGTCAGTTTCAATAATGCAACCTTTGGAAAAGGAGATATCTATTTCAAGCAAGCAACCTTCGGAGAGGGAAGGATCAATTTCACAAATACAACCTTTAAAGGAAATGCTTATTTTTCAGACCTGAAAAATTGCGCGCAAGCTAAATCATTTTCATTTAGAGATGTATCGTTTGATAAAGCTTTCACCATCTCCGGTGTTTTTGGCTGTGTGGTCGATCTAGTGGGCACAAAGACCAGTCACCATATGGAGTTGAGCGGATTGAAATGTTGTCTGCAAAGGAAATCTTTTTTAGGGTTCCTTAAAGTGGCAAAATATCCGGAAGATGCCGCCCGTTTACGCCGACTTAAAGAGTTGACAGAAACAAACAGACATCATGAAGCGAGCTTGCGTTTTCATGCTGATGAAATGCGGGCAAAACGTTGGAATACGAATGAGACAAACCTATTCGGGTCATGCTTGGATATGCTGTTCGATGTCTCTTGCAATTATGGGCAATCCATCTGGCGGCCTATGTTTGGGTTGATTTTACTGACGTCTATCTTACCTTTAGTCTCGAACATGCTACCAAATATCTGGGAATTTTTGAGTCTGGATAAAGAGAAAGATTCTATAAAAGTAGCACTAGCTAATAGCCTGCCTTTTCTTTCGGCTTCCCGGTCCATGGCAATCAGTATCCCCTCTATTCTGCATCAACTTATTGCCCTTACTTTTATATTCCTGATCGGTTTGGGGTTGCGCAACCATTTTAGAATTTGAGCATGAATACCGGGAGAACAGCATCCCTCTCGTCACTCCCTTAAATCAGGGAGACCTTTACGTGAGTCAATATTCTTTATCAAAATTACTTCTAAAACCTAAACTCAAATCATACATGGTCGTCATCGCGAGTCACGAAGCGGCGTGGCGATCCAGGGTTTTTCTAGATTGCTTCACTTCGTTCGCAATGACGGGTTATGCAAATGTCTCTTTGAAAAAGAGGGCACCATTGAAGCTCGCCCATATCGCAGGTCACATCAAGACGACTTGGGTTCTGCCTGAGGAAGGTCGGGTTTGGGATTGATCATGTTTTTCTTGCTGAGGATATCAATGAGGTTTTTATCTCTGCAAGATACGGCAATATCAATCAACCCATCACCATTGAAATCTCCCGTTGCCATGCCCTGGGGATGTTCATCGACCCTATGGTAAATAGGCGGATAGGTAAACGTTCCGTTCCCTCTCCCAAGAGAAACAGAAATCACATCATCAGTAGAATTGGATACGGCAATATCCTGAAAACCATCACCGGTAAAATCCGAAGCCACCACAAATTTAGGGAAATTTCCTGACGCAAATTCTGGCAACGAATCAAAGGTTTTGTCGCCTTTATTCACAACGGTATTCAAGGAATGCAAAGAGTTGCTGGAAGTCACAAAATCTATCATGCCATCATTATTGCTATCAAGACTAACAATGCTTAGAGGCTGTTTCCCGGCTTTAAAAACCTGGGAACTCTCAAATTCACCCTCGCCTTTGCCCCATAAAACCTGGACTCCCTTTCTCCCGTTACCCGCTAAAGCCATAGCAATATCTGTTATACCATCCTGGTTATAGTCTCCGATTAAGATACCTGTGGGCTGACCTTTAACATCCATCGAAACGGGTTCAGAAAAGAAACCATCCCCTTTTCCCAACAACATAACGATATTTGAAAAACGCATGGTGACAACCAGGTCCATTATTTTGTCACCATTAATATCTCCTGTTGCCATGTTGATAGGGATTTTTCCAGGCTTAAGAAGCTGCTTCGTTTTCTTGAAACTCCCCAGTCGGGTATTCAAAAATATTTCTATGGACTGATCGGCATAGTTTAGTACCCCGATATCTTTATAGCCGTCATCATCAAAATCAGCCGAAACCAGACAAATGGGGTCTCGACCTGTCTGATAAACAAGCTGGTCATTAAAAGTCCCATCCCCGACTCCCTTATAAAAGGAAAAGGAATGATCGCCACTATTGACCACGGCCAAATCCAGAGTATGGTTGCGATTAAAATCATCGGCAATGAGAAAGGAGGGTTCTTTCCCCGTCTCCATCGAATAGCTCAGGGCAAAAATACGCGGCATTTTTTTTCTGGCCTTGGGCGGAGGGCACCCCAGCAGAACGAAAACCACCAGGAACACGATTATTGAAGGGTATCTTTTCATGGAAATCCTAAGGGAAAGCAGGGAGAATATCACAGGATCTCATAGGTAGCAATATCTGCGCCCCCCTCACATTGTTGAGTTTTTAATAGGGAGGTAAGCAGACTGGCGAAACACAAAATGCCCAATAATTCTAAGAGCGAAATTGAAAGCAAGCGGCAGACTGGCAGTGTCCATAATAATTTTTTTATACGGGTCATGCCCTGAAACACTACTGAACATGGCTTGCATGAAGTCAGCTCGTTCTGCCGCCACCGCAATCATGTGATCCATGAACTTAAATTTTGTCGCAAGGTTGGTTAAAACCCGGACTGCCCGACCATAAGGAAGGTCTTCGGTTAATTCGTGGCAATCCTTATAAAAGTTTTCAGCGAAAGATTGTTTCGAAATCCCATGCCTCATAATAGAGCGGGCGGCATACATACCCGTAATAATGGCAGAATTAATACCTTTCCCCTTGAAAGGGCGCATGAGTCCGGCCGCGTCTCCGATCATCACATAACGGTCACCAAATAAATTTCGTGCCGGGGCAATGGGAAACTTTCCCTTAAAATAATTCAGGGGTTTTTCGCGCCTTTGATGGGGAGGAAGGAAGCGTTGCACCGGTTCCGAACGCAGAAACTCCAACATAATATGTGATGAAACATTCCGACCCGCGATATTAATGGAAAGGTGATCTCCCTTAGGAGTAACCGCTCCAAATTCCAGACCGGGATGGGAAAGCAGGAAAGCATGGATTGTACATTCCATACCTTGAATAAATTCATCCCCGGGATAAAGACGCGTGATCACCGTATTCAGGAAATCCGGTTGCCGGTAAGGCGTCCCCTGCTCAAAGACACTGCAAGTACCATCATCCAGACCAAAAGCTCCCACAACAGCCGCCGCCTTAAAATTTTCACCCTCACTGTAGACCAAAACCCCTTCATGGTTTATTTCGATCCCTGTCACGCGGCTTTGAACAACCAGAGCCCCTGCTTTTTGCGCCTCATCGAGCATAAAGGCATCAAACTTGGAGCGTTTAACAGAAACCGACCGGCCTGTTTCTTCTCCCACCAAATCAAGGCTCAACAAATCTGAATGCAGACGATAGCCTTCAATTTCATTGAGCACAAGGTTATCCGGTAAAACCAGATCTAATTCATTTTTCAGGATATCCTCGAAAGGCGGAGAGAGCACACCAATACACTGATTGTAATGGCGATTCTCGGAGAACTTTTTATGCTCAAGCAGAACCACTTTTATCTTTTTGCCCAACTGCTGAGCTTCCTTTAGCAATACCATCGCGCAAGCCGATCCACCAGGGCCTCCCCCTACCACGCAAACTGTGTCTCCATCATTAATAACCATTGGGTCTCCACTGCGGAATTAATGGGTTTCCAGGCTCTTTTTTTTGAAAAACTCCAGCATCCCTTTGAATATATAGGAGTGAAATTTTGACAACACCATCCAGTATAGATTTCCCCAAAACGGTTTGGGAATAAAATGTGCTTTTAACGTCAAATGGGTTCCTCCTTTCTCATCCGGATTGAGCTGAAACTCAAGCCAGGACAAGCCTGGAGTTATCATCTCTGCTCTCAAAAGCAGTTCCCGGTTGGGTTCCAATTTTTCAACTCGCCAGAAATCTACCGAATCCCCAACACGAAGATGAGCCATATCCCGCCGACCCCTTTGCAACCCCACTCCTCCCAGGAGTCGGTCAATCAGACCACGAATCTCCCAAAGAAGGTTCGCATGATTCCAGCCATGCTTGCCCCCGATTTGACAAACGACCGGGAATACTTGTTCAGGAGTGGCCGGAATATCTATTCCATGCTCTTCAATGATAAATTCGGAAGACTCAAACTGACACAGAGGTAATAAATCACTCATGCCTTCAGGAGGAACATCACTCCAATGCGAGAATACTCTCGAACTCTTCTCTTTCTCTTGAGCCCATTTCACTGCTGTTATAAAGTCAAGCGGTTCAAAGGGAAGTATTGTTGAGACTTCGTTATCCACACAAACCACATCCGTCTTAAGACTACTAAGTAAAAGTGAAGTGATATTTACCGGAATGGAAATAAAACAATGAAGCCAATAAGCATAGATTCGGCACATCCAGTCAACGGGAACAGGCACCCATGAAACATCAATGAAATGGATGCGGCGATTTAAGATTTTTGCAAAGCTTAGAATCATTTCCTTATAAGTCAGCACATCCTTGCCACCGATTGGGAACACACGTGCACCCAGACCCGGGGTTTCCATGATACCCACCAGGTATTTGATTACATCCCGGATCGCAACCGGCTGACACAAAGAATTGAATTCTGGTAAAAAAGGAATTAAGCGGTTGTTCAGGGTCAGTGATTTCATCAATTCATAAGATGCACTTCCGGCACCAATGATAATGGCGGCGCGAACCCGAATAGCGGGAACGTTGCCCTGTGACAATATAATCCCAACTTCTCTTCTACTCCTCAAATGAGGTGACATGCGGACATTTTTTTCCCCCAGGCCGCCCAGGTAAATGATTCGTTTCACTCCATGATGCTCGGCCGATTCCCTAAAGTTTTTTGCGGCCTTCTGGTCATTTTCTATAAACTCTTCCTTTTTCAGCCTCATGCTATGAATCAGGTAATAGGCGTAGTCAACATCTTTCAAAGCGGGAAGAAGTTCTTCAATTTTCAAGCAATCTGCGTAAACATGCTCGATGCGAGGATGAGTCAGAAGCGTTGGACAACTTATATTTCTATACATGCACCGAACGATATAACCTCTTGAAACCAGTTCAGGAATCAACCTGTGTGCTACATAGCCGTTGGCCCCGGTCACAAGAATCCGTGTTCCTTCTGGCCAGGGACAGGTGGGTAGATCATCACAATAGTGATAATTGACTTTTTCAGGATCCATACCAGAAGTATATTCCAAAACTCAGGTTTCGCAACCCGGCCCGTGGGCGGAGGCGACTGGTAAGGACTTTTTTTAGGCGAGACTAATCTTGACGTCCAATAAAGTAACGGCTCATTTGCTACCGGCCTTTTGACCGGAGAAAAATGGGTTGTGGCGTTTTTCTTCGCCGACAGTGGTAGCAGGACCGTGACCGGGTAAGAGACGCGTTTGGTCCGACAGAGTCAAAAGCCTTTGAGTAATGGAATTGTACAAATCAGACCATGAGGAATTGGCCCGCCCCATGGAACCCGCAAAAATGGCATCACCGGAAAAAACCGAATCATAAATTTTATAAGAAACTCCACCCGGGGTATGCCCCGGTGTGAAAAGAACTTCTATATTTAAATTCCCCAGTTTTATGGATTCCCCATCTTTCAAAAACCGTAAGTCACGGCTCCCGGAGGGGTGAGGTTCTTTTTTATCAATCCAGGCAGGGCAATTATAAGTTTTGTCCAGCAGTCCCAACCCTCCGGCATGATCAAAGTGGGCATGAGTTAAAAGAATTTTTTCTGGTTGGAGTTTTAGCTCTTTGACTTTCTTTATTATTGCTTCCGGATTCCCCCCCGTATCAATTACCGCAGAAGCTTTGGTGATTTTGCAAGTCAACAGGTAACATTTTACGGGATAAGTCCCGACAAACAAATTCAGGCAGACGACTTCGAAGGGACCGGGGTCCGGTTCCAGGGCCTTGGGTGCCCAGGTTCCTTTCGCCACAGCGATCAATGAAGGAACATGCAGATCAAGAACCTCCGCAAGATTCTTTAAAACGCTATCATCCGGCACAAATTCATAACGCTCCATCCGAGAAATATCACTCACACTGATCCCTGATGCCTGAGCCAGATCAGACTGCGTCCAGCCTTTGCCATCCCTGGATTTCTCCAGCACATCCCCTAACTCATCTTCTAAAGAGCCTGACATACAATCCCCCTTTTGGGGAATTATACTAAATTATCTACCTAGCTAAACAGTTTTCCTTCTTCCCTCCATCTACTCAACTGATGCCAGATTCTGCAATTGAGATTTTCGATCCTGAGAAAAAGGCCCTGCAGAGGAAAACACATACACCATTCCTACCATCACGCCTCCCCCTACCATGTTTCCGGCCGTCACAAAAATCTGGTTATGAACGAAACCTGCCAGTGATACTTCTGGCCCATGTGGAAGCAATAGTGCCAACCCCATCAAAGACTGGTTAGCGATACTATGCTCGTACCCGCTTCCGATAAAAGCAAATAAACACCAGAATATCATTATTAATTTAGCCGTCTCATCCCCGTTTCGATTGGCAACCCAAACCGCCAGACACACCAGCCA
>JABIXH010000167.1 GCA_018664975.1 Nitrospina sp.
ATTTAGCCGTCTCATCCCCGTTTCGATTGGCAACCCAAACCGCCAGACACACCAGCCAGTTACATAAAATTCCTCGAAAAAATGCCTCTTTCGCTCCCAGAGCCATTTTCATTCCCGCTACTTTGACGATCAAAGCCTGGGCTTCCGCAGACAAGCTCCCTCCCTGCACTACCAACCACGCAAAAAAAACAGAACCCAGAAGGTTACCAATAAAACACAATGCGAATAATTTGGATATCGCCATGATACCTACCCGGCTTTTCAGTTTGCCCACGGCAAAAACCATATTGTTGCCCGTAAACAGTTCCGAGCCGGAAAAAATAACCAGGCTCAAAGCCACTCCAAAACTGGCCCCCATGATAAGTTTCATGAAAGGCGCAAACTGAGTTCCTGCGAGAGGAGCGCCTACTGAGAAAATTAAAACAATTCCAAACCCCAGATAAGCCCCTGCCAAAGCGGATAAAGCGAGATACCCTGGAGGAAAATCATTCATGGCCTTGATTTTCTTTTCTGAAGCACTGGCCAATTTTTCAATGTCGTTGTCAAACATTTCCAATCTCCTTTATATCAACCGATTCCTAATGAGAAGTTTTTATTTCTTTCAGCGAATTACCTTCTGCTTTTCCTTCCTTTTTTTTAGGCAAAGGCAACTCACGCCTTTTTGAATATTTTTTTCCTTTAATGGGGTACATTTTTTCGCGCGTATGATAAGGAACCACAAACTCCAGAACTTTCGCCAACTGATCACAGGGAACATCTTCCATAACCTTGACAGCCAGTTTAGGATCGATACCCGTTCTGCCCCCCATATAAATATCCACCGCCTCAATCACTTCAGCGCCACGACGCATCTTTTTTCCCAGCAACCCAATATCCGCCACCAGATGGTTGCCACACGCCGCCGGGCAACCCGACCAATGCATATTTATGGGTGCGGTATCAGGGAGCTTCCCCTCCAGTTGCGCCGCGACTTTTAAAGCCATTGATTTGGTTTCAATCGCTGCCAGATTGCAATAATCACTTCCCACGCAACTGACCAATCCCTTAAGAACACTGGATGGATGATAAGTAAACTCTTTCACCAATCCTTCTTCCAGCATATCTCCCAGTTTCTGGTCAGAAACATTGGGAATAACCAGAGAATTGGAATGGGAGAATCGAATCTCTCCATTGCCATATTTTTCAGCCAGGCAAGCCAGACCCTGAAGTTTCTTCGCTTGAATTCGCCCAACAGGTATCTTTAAACCGACATAGTTCATCAGTGCCTGCTTCTGACGGTAAGATCCGATATGTTCCGACTTTTCATTCCGTCTCAAATCTGCACCGGCGGGAGTCAAAGGTCTTCCAACTCTTTCCTCCAGTGCTGAACGAAATTTTTCTTCCCCCCAATCTTCTATCAGGAAAGCCAGACGGTTTTTACTTCTTACATCCCGGCTCCCATGATCGCGATAAAGAAGGATTAACGCCGAACACACCTCGACCACTTCTTCCGGGCAAAGAAAAACATTCAATGAGGTTGCAATGCGGTAGCCTCCAGACCCAAGCTTTCCGCCCACCAGAACATTAAAACCGTAAACCATGTCGCCGGCTTTTTCTTCAACCGCCGGCACCAGTGCCAAGTCCTGGGTTTCCGCATGAACACAGTCATCCGGGCAACCGCTTAGCGTTATGTTGAATTTCCTTGGCAGATTAGAAAATTCCGGGTTACCAATTATATGTTCGTTCAAAGCCTTGACTAATGAGTAGGCATCTACCTTCTCCTTCGGACTCAATCCGGCCACCGGACACCCCATGATGTTTCGAACATTGTCCATTCCAGTTTGGGAAGATGTCAGCCCGACCTCCTCCAGCATTTGAAAAACCTGCGGAATACTTTCAATTTTCAAGTGTCGTAATTGCACCTGCTGACGGGTAGTGATATCTATCACCCCATTGCCATACGTATCAGCAATATGGGCAAGGGCCTTGACCTGATGGGAAAAAGAAAATCCGTTGGGAATTCTCACCCGCAACATAAAATATCCCGGGGTTGGATTGCGCAGGAACAAGCCATACCATTTAAGACGTTGAATATCTTCTTCACTGATAGACTCCCAGCCTTCTTTGGCAAAACGGTTGATTTCGCTTTTTATTTTCAAACCATCTTTTTCAGTTTTTATCAGTTCAATTTTGTTCATGATTTCCTAATACTAAGAAAGGATATATTTTTGCTAAACATGAACTAATGAAATACAAGTAACGTGCCAGACCGGCAATAACAGCTTAATCCTTTTATTTATAATGGGTTATTATGGTTCAGGGGTAGGCTTGGACATAAAAAAATTGCTCCATAACCTATCAAAGCAGTTTTTCTCTGCCCAATAAAGGGTCATTTTTTATCCCAATAAGTGCTTATTATTAAGGCAATTGCAGGATGGGGGTATAAGGTCTGAGGAGTTTTCGGGTCCACCAGGAGCCATTGCGGCTACGAGTTTCAGAATCTGAGAATCGGTAATCGTAAACCAGTGCTTGCAGATATTTTGGGGGACCATCGGGAAAGGGGTTATTCTCCAGCAATGCTATCACCGGCGGGGAACCCTGCAAAACACGAATCATGAACCGAATCAACCAGGGGTTTCTCTCGTAAGTACTGAGAGCGGCGAACCACATTTGCCAGTCCAATCGAGGTTGATGCGGAGCAACAAATTCCGGCTTTTTTGTTATAGGACCCGGCTTCCATTTAAATTCGTAAGGAAACCAGTTTTTTCGATCTTCACTCCCAAGAATAATGATTTCCGGTCTCGAAGTGGTCATCACTGCGAACAAACCATAAGAGTTAAACAGGTGCAAAGGACGAATCGTGTTCGCGATGGTAAGATATAAGGAAGGATAGTTTCCGGAAGTGATGAGCAATGGAACCGCATAAAGCATGATGCTTATCCCTAACACCCCGGCTCCCATCCCAGCAGAAAACCTATTCTTCCAGACAGAAGTCCGTCTTGCTATTTTTGTTCTGGAGGTTTTCCATTTATCTGGAATCCATCTTGCAAATACGGCGTCATCCAACAACAAGAGGCATAGGGAAATGGTCAGCAAGTTAAAGAAACAATAGTTGCCGGTCAGCAGAATCAAACACTCATGAAATATCAGAACAGCACAACCCAGGTATCGAATGCGTCGAGGACCAAAAATCAGGAACACGGCCCCAAGTTGGATAATAAAAACACAGGCCACTGAAAACTCCTGGAATCCGTGAGGCAATTGGTGGGCATACCAACCTATCCAGGTTGGAAGGGGCTGAGTTTCATAATGGTAATAGAGTGCAGTGAAATCATTCCAGGTGGGATCCTGACTGATTATCTTCACCAATCCGGAAGTAAAAACAATCCGAAAAAGTAAAAACCGAAACAGAAAAAGGATTAACGCTGACGGAGGAGGCTCCTGAGATGTGGCCTCTTTTCTACTATAAGGAACTAGAAAAAGAGCGAGAAATCCTGTTTCAAGAAGGAGAGTATCCCATTGGAATCCTAAAAAAGGTTGGGACACATGAAAAAGAGACAGATAAAATCCCCACATCAGCCAAAGACTCAAAGCCACCGCCCTGTTGAACATGACCAACAGGGCAGAACCTGCGCCTAGCAGGCAGATAGCCTGTAAAAATCCATCCCCCGCATGGAACCAAAATAGAGTGGGGTGTTCCCAAACCCGATCCGCCCCCCAATGCTCCTGCGCTTCTTTTAAATACGTCTCGACCGGGAGAATACCCTCCTGCCCCACCAAACCTTTGATTTGGGTCCAAAGGGATAAGAAAGCCAGCAAATAAACCAGGCCAAGAAGAAAGAGAAATACACGCCGGGTCAGGAACCAGGTGGGTGTTTCCAGAGAGCCGCCCCAAACCCAACGAGTGAGCAGGCTAAAGGTTTTTCTGTTTTGTGCAACCTGCCTGTAACCCCATTCGGAAGCTGAGGCGAATCCGGGTATTCCATCATAAGCCCTGAGAAGCCATTTCCCATTTGTGGCATATGCCAGAGCCTTGAAAACAGCTTGAGCACCCGAATAAAAACTCCCCTCAGAGTCAACGAAATAGACAGAGGTTTGAAAGTCCTCGGGAGAAATTTGCGGGTAATTGTTGCCCACGTCCTGGGAAGTATGGTAATCCACCTTCGCTTCTGTTAGCGGACTCCAGCGAGCTACCCATAAACGGCAAAACCCACAATCGCCGTCATAGATCAAAATCGGTTTCTTGCCATTTGGAGACATGTTTTCCCTAAATTGATTCCAGTGAAAAAAATCCCATAATTAGACTTTATTATACCCTTTCGCTAATATTCTTCACCAAATCGGCTCATTTGCCCGGATGGTCAGAGCATCTCTTCATTTGGTTAAAAGAATTTTCAAAAATAGGCGGTTCAGGCTTGCGTTCGGGGCTAACCTGCGATAGTTTCAATGTTTTATCTATGAATGGAAAAGACCGCCTCATTTTTCCATATTTGAATAACTTTGATCTTTCCAGGAAGGATTCAATGGCTGATTTTACGAGAGAAGAAATTGAAGAGAAGTTGGCGGAATACGCAGAGCTGATAGCCGCCCGGGAAGAGGAAGATGAATTTGTAGATGAACCCGATGAAGAGAGTGAGGTTCCTGAAGAAGAGGACACCCAAGAAACATCAGAAGGCGAGGAGCCGGAAGAGGAGTTGGAAGAAAAAGCTTCTGAAGATAGCGATGAAGTCGAAGAGGAAGAAGAACCAAGTATAGAAAATATTTTTGATGGGAAAGACCTTTCTGAGCTCGACCTGTCAGAGCTTCACTTCCATGGCATCAGCCTGAGAAATACAAATTTAACGAATACTAATTTATCAGATTGCAATCTCACGGAATCTAATCTGGATCAGGCCAACCTGAATCAAGCCAACCTCAGTAATGCAAACCTTGAGAACATCAGTTGCCTGGAAGGTTTGATGACCCATGCCAATATGGAATCTACAAACCTTCAAGGTGCCAAACTTCTGGGAACCGATTTCAGTGAATCCAATCTGGAAAGAGCAAATTTCAGGAAATCCAAGGCCATGGAAACCAAACTGGTCAAATGCAATCTTATTGAAGCCGATTTCAGCAATTCAGATTTTTCCCGGGCCAACTTGCAGGATGCCAAACTTACTGAAAGCGACCTGAGCCGAGCCCGATTCAATGGCGCTGACTTTGAAAGAGCCGATCTCACAGATTCCCGGTTAAGCATGGGGGTGTTTTTTGAGGCTAACTTTAAATCGGCAAACCTCAACCGTGCCTTGATCAAGGGAGCGAAACTCGCTGGAGGAAACTTCACAGATGCGCGTCTCACTCGCGCGGATATCACAGGAGCCGACCTCACCGATGCCAAGTTTCACAACTCGGACTTGAGCCGGTGCAAATTAAATGGTGCCATACTAAGGAGAGTAGATCTCAAAGATAGTGATTTGTCTGAAGCCGACTTGAATCTTGCTGATTTGACCAGTGCCAACCTAATTGGCACAAAATTGACCGGTGCCAATTTAGACCGTATCAAATTAAACCAAGCAAAATTAAATGGAGCCAAATTGAGTGGCGCGCGAATGACCAAGGCCAAATTAGCCCAAGTCGATTTAACTCAGGCAGATTTGAGCGGAGCAAACCTGACTGGAGCAGAGCTAAACTCAGCCATTCTAGAAGGGGCTGACCTCAGCCGAGCAGACCTGACTGAAGCTATTTTGAAAGATGCCGACATGAAAAATACTTTTCTGGTTGGCGCGAATATTCAAAAAGCAGATATGGAAGGTGTCAACCTGGAAGGCGCGGATATGGCAGGCGCAAAATTGCGCGGCACAAAACTGCAGAACGCCAATTTAAAACAAGTCGATTTACGCAGAACGGATTTAGAACACGCAGACTTTTCTAAAGCAAATTTGAGCTCCGCAAATTTTACCGGTGCCAAGATGAGTGAAGGACTGTTTATCGAGGCAAACTTGACAGGAACCAACATGGACTCTGCAGACACCACAGATACCCAGTTTCAGGGAGCGATCGGCTTCAAGGGCTAACCTTATATTTACCGACCCTTAAATCCTCAAATAAGTAAACCGACTTCTCTTTTTAAAAAAATAATAAAACTCAATACTTTTCAAGGCTTTATTGTTCCTATGCAAAAATTTGCTTTGACTCTTTACGGCAAATCGTTTATCTCTAAACAAGGATTTCATTAACAATTACAATGTAAACTTAAACCATCTATGCTCAAGCCTGCCCTATTAGCCAGCTTAATTCTCCTAACATTTATCTCTTTTGCGCATGCCAATGCCTTGGAAAATGCCCTGATTGAAGGGGTGAAATTTTTGGATGATGTTCCAGAAGTTGAGTGGTATCGAGTGGAAGGCGATAGCCTGATTATAGGGTGGAAAGGGGTTCCTAAATTGTTCGCCCGCTTTAACCGTAGAGCCGCGACCCGTGCGACCATTTCCACAGGAGTAGATGTTCGGGTCTGGGCCGTTCGCCATAACCTGAAAAATTGGAAGGTAGGGGGGGGGGACCCCCATATTTGCTTTGTTATCGCCAGGAACGGGAGGGTAAAAACTGATACCTGTCCCCATTAAAGCATCAACTCCTTCCTCGACTCACCCCACCTGATCTGGTAATTTATAAATTTTCTTGCAAAATTTTTTAAGACTTTTAGGTGCATTTTGCATCTAAAATAGGTATTTATAAACAAAAGTAGATATAAATAATGAGCACATCTGAAAAAATTTTCAAGCAAGATGATTGTTTTAAAATAGGAGCCCGACCTCTCACTCTTAAAGAAGTACTTCGATTAAGAGATGGGATAAGTATCTGCAAGGTCCCAGAATCAGCCTACCCCTACCAAAAGCATAAACTTTCTAATAATGCCCAAATTTTGTTGGCATTAAATTAAACCTTTCCTCATTTAGTCCATAAATTTTAAGAATTCTTACACATGGAAAAATTGGAAGCTGTTCAGAAAGTTTTACGATTTAGCACTTCGACACGTGAATGGTGTGAAGGCGATTATTCTATCTATTTTGATGACTTTGACGAGCAAAATGTGGACGACTATAATTCTGGAGGATATGGGGATCTTGCCGATGAAATAATAGAACGTGGAATCGAAGAAGGCCTGATTGAAGAAAATGAAATTGAGTAACTGTACTCTATTGAATATGCATTATAAATTATTCATTCATAGCCCAACAAAAATCATATTTAAATAAGTGATTTCATTGCTCCATGAATAGTAATAGTGACCCCCCCCCTTTAAACATCTAATTGCAATTGATCTAAAGTTTTATACTCATTTTTCTCCAGCTACTCCTATTTTTTTCAATCCATAAAAATATAAAAATAATAGCGTAAATAATTTAACGCATTTGTAACAATTAAAAGGAGGAAAACACATGAACTTTTGTTCAAATTCCGTTAAACTTGCACCATGAACTCACCATTCCAAAGTCAAAAAGCGTTAGTGATTGATAACTCATCGATCATAACAAAAATCATTAAAAATTTTCTAATCCAATCCGGTTTTGACAAAAATAATATTTTTGTCGCTCACGATAAAAATCAAGCCATGATGATGTTTGAATTAGAGAGGTTTGATCTTATCACCTCAGGTATACACCTGAAAGACTCCACAGGAATCGACCTGCTTCAGGAATTTCGCGAGAAAAACAGTGATGATCAAAAGAAAATTCCATTTTTGATTATCAGCTCTGAAGAAAAGGAAATTTATCAGGAAAAACTGAATGAGCATCAGGCCAGTGATTATTTAAGAAAGCCTTTCAATCATGACCAATTCCAAAAAATGATTGGCAAAATGCTTAACCATACTGATTTGACTGCGGTCGTAGAACCTCCAACACCGCCCCCTTCTTCAAGCACCCAATGGGAAGAGTCCCCTGTTGAAGTTCCTTTACCAATTGTTAACGTGTTTACTGAAAGCACTATTGAAGCCATGGAACAATATATGGCTGAGGCGATTCCTGATAACTCAAAGGGTTCTGTTGAATTAAATGGATATTTCAGTGCTTGGGTCGATCTTCTTGATTCTGAAAATCGCATCCAGATAACATTGCTTATTAATTTTCCTAAAAACGCTGCTTGCGGTATTTACGAGGGAATATTTGGGGAAGTCGATATTGAACAGGTAGGGGGGGTGGTTCAGGAATTGGTTAATATTATTGGTGGAATAGTCAAACCCCGGATTTTAGAGTTTGCCGGGGAAATCAAACGGTTAGTCCATGAAGAAAATGAATTGCCTGCAAATGAGGACGAAATTACTTGGAACCTGGGCCTTCCTGAATCCAAGATGGGGGACAATCATTCACTAGATATGAAACTCAATGGTACCCCAAAATTTCATGTCCCATTTAAAATAAAGGATGAGATTTTTCACTTGGTGGTTCTGGTTCAAACATATTAGTACTAACAAGTTATCAAATACAACTCTTGTTTAGCCTCGCCTATCTACACAATTTCATCTTTCAAATAAAGAAACCCCAACCGAAATAAAATAAACCGCCTAGCTTCATTCCGGTCCCGGGAACAATTCAGAAGTACGCCCCATAAGCCTGTAGGCTACAATTCCGAACCATTCATGCAGTGCCCATGAAAATGTAGAAACGTTGGCTAATCCGTAAAGTCCTAGACCAAACTCTATTTCCCCTGTTGTAGCAAAATCAACTGGATAAGGAATCACCGACCATCCAATTTTCCTAAACACTCCTACAGCGCGCGGCATATGGCTAGCGGAGGAAATCATGACCCAATTTTCACCCATTTTTGGTTTCGCTATTTCTAATGAGTTGCGAGCATTTTCTACAGTATTGCGGGATTCAAACTCAAATTGAACACGCTCTGTAGAAAGACCCAATTGTTCGAACAAGATTCTAGCAGTATCAGCACCTTTAAACGCCTGCTTGTTTAATGCCCCTGCCCCTCCTGAATAAATCAGTTTGGCATTGGGAAACCGGCGTGATAGCCCGACAAAAGCGGTTAAGCGTTCTGCCGAATCGCGCAGAACAACTTGACCACGAGCTTGGGTAATACTTGCTTTCTCAGCTCCGCCCAAAACAATAATCCCATTTATAGATTTTGGCAGAGGTTCTGGTATCGGAAAACGGTTTTCTAATGGTAGGAGCAACAAGTCACCGCACGGAAATAGTGAAAGAACCGAGAGAGCAATAGACACACCCACCACCAATCTGCGACCAAGGGTTTTACTCTTTGCAAACAAAAGGATCGTGCCCAATACCAATAGAAATAACAACCCGTTTTCAGGGTTCACTAGCATCCAAAAAATTTTAGATAAAATCCATACCACAGTTTCCATATATAAGGAATCACCTCTTCATTTTAAAAATCCGTTGCAATAACCACACAAAACAATCTACCAAACAAACTTTTTTATATCAATATGTTACACCTTCACCCTTGCAAGAAAAACCTAACTTCTTGTAAGGGTTTATCATGTATATCGACAAAAATTTCAATATATACGATATTTTATATAGAATAGTTCGTTACAGTTGGGTTTAAATTGGCAAGGCCTCAAAAACCTCAAGAAGGATGGCTCTCTGCCCTCAGAAATTTTCAGGAGATTGATAGTGAATACCCGCTCCAAGATTCTTCAGGATGTTCAGAATTATTACGGAAAAGTTTTAAAGACCAAGAATGACCTCCAAACCAGTGCCTGTTGTGCGGCAGATTCCCTACCCGGTTACTTGCGTCCCTACTTGAAGAATATACATAATGAGGTGCAATCCAGATTTTATGGTTGTGCTTCCACATTTCCTGTCAGCCTTAATG
>JABIXH010000116.1 GCA_018664975.1 Nitrospina sp.
CCAGAACGGTTTGTGGGAAAAGTACCCCAGCCCGCTCCTCTTCCGGAAGCGGTCTGGATAAATCCTCCAAAACCAGAAAAACATGAAAAAGGACAATAATTAAATACATTTTAGTGTCTCAAAATCATTGACACGTTCCGAAGGGAGTAGGTACAACAGTGAACACACGAGGTTCTTCAGCGCGAGGATTTAATTTAGCGGTCTTTGATAGTTCCATTATGTGTCCTCCAATTGGTTGTTGTAGAGAGGCATCTCTTTAAGAGTATATCCCAAATTCAATATACAAAATAGCGGATATTCGAATCCCAATAAATCGAATGGGTTATGCAGAGAACTTTTCACCTAATTTGTGTCAGACTTGTGTCAGGATTTTTGGGGGTCAAAAACTTGACTTTTAGATTGGAAGTATTGAAATATAAGCTGGAAAGCCCGCAGACCCTTTATTAATCGGCGGCGAGTGCGACCGCTAAACGGCGCACTAACTCCACTTCGTTTTCCAAAATATAATATGTAGGGGGGTAAAATCCCTCGGTTCCCCTTGTCAGGGGAAATAGGGTTTAGTAGGTTTTTGCAACATTCCCTCGTCTTTCTGGTTACAAGGGAGCTGAGCAATAGCTCTTTAAGCCGAGATAGCTTTTAGCTCGCCGAGAAAAGCCGATGGCTCACTTTGGCCCCACTCCGAGTGGTGGCCCCACGCCGAGTGGCCGACTAGAAGGTATCTCGGGAAACTCCCCGGTCACGCCCTCTTCCACCGGGAGTACGACCCAGGGATGTCGTGAACACATCATTTTGCTGAACCAGGCCATCGTGTTTGGTGCGAATGGTTCCAATCCGGTTCTCTTTAATTTCGAGAGCGGCTTCGTCCACCAACTCCTCTTCCTTTTTAGCCGCGGCCGTTTTGGTGGCTGGTTTCTTAGCAGTAACCCCTGCTTTAGTCTCAGAGGCCTCTGCACCTTCAGCAGTTTCTGCAGTTTCTGCACCTTCTGATGCCTCTGCGGTTTCACTGGGTGGTGTTTCCAGTTCTTCGGCTTCTTTCATGGAGCTTTTAAAGTTTTTGATGCTCCTTCCAAAAGCAGACCCGATTTCCGGCAACTTACCGGCCCCAAAAATGATCATTATAATGACCAGAATTACCATCAACTCAGGAAAACCAATTCCCATCATAAGCTTTTCTCCAATTGACTCATTAGATTGAAAAACCAGTTTACCAAATAAATAACTGAATTGCACCCACTACTACCCCTGCGGGCTATGAAGGATAATTAAGAGATATAACCAATGGGCGCTGACTCTGCGCTACATATAAAGCGGCTATACCCCAAAGAACAATCCTTTCCTCTCCCCTGGAGGGAGAGGCCGATTTATTCAATCACCTCAATGGAAAACCAGCTCTCCTGGGGTTTCTTGGAGGCGGGAATCGTATGGGGCGACCTCAAAACCAACCTGGTTGTCAGCCATCAAGACGTAGTTTCCTTCTACCGGTATTCTTTCTCCACCCACCTCCTGATAAATAATAGGAGCGTGTTGCATCAAATCCCCCGTGGGAGTTTTAAGAATGAGATTTCCCATTTCGTCCAGCGTTAACAGGTCCGCACCCGAAAAACTCATGCGAATGGTTTTGTAATCCGTGCCGGGACGAACGAGAAAATCATATTCCAGTTTCTGCTGGTTGCCGTAATACACCAGATCAATTCCCGGATAAACTTTTTCGTATTTTACTTGGGCATAATTCTCGATACCCGTTTTCCATTTCGACTTATCGTTACCGATGAAATAATTACTTTTTGCTTTCTGCTTGTCGATTCCGCTCATCGCAGGGTTCGGGTTCGCGCCTAACAGTTTCATTCTTAACTGCGCTCTTTGGCTGGCAGAAGAACCTTCGTCACGGTCATGCTGAGGCAGCATCTCGTCTTTCGGTGTTGGCTTCTGCAAATGGATGACCGATTCATCGGGAGTCAGCCACATCTGGTAGCCCATCCCACGGGAAAGAAAAGCCTGCTTGTTTTGTGAGTCGTGTTGTTCAAAACTGAGGGGAATACCTGCCAGGGATTTCAGGCTGGGTTTCACCGGGCCTGCATCGGGTGCGGCACTGGCACTCAATGGCAAAGCGACCAGGAATACGAGGATAGAAAATAGCTTTAGCAAACATCGGGGAAAGAACATAGGTACACCCTCCTGTTAAATAGTGTGGGTAAAGACCGAAATCTTTAATTCAGAATCAACAAAAAGGCCGTGCCTTCTCACCGTGCAAGCAGGCCGATTGAGTTTTCCAAACTTATAAATCCAAATTTGGAATAGCTAAAATATGCCTATTCATCTCTATAGTCAAAAGTTATTTACAAGAGTCTGAAATACAACGAATTTCAAAGGGGGAAAGGAAAAGCGACACCCAATTTAATACATATTTTTTTATTTAAATACAAACATTTACCTATAAATACCTGATATTAAAATTGAGCCTATGAACTGGACATAAGGTTGGATTTTGGTGGGGGAAAAAGCGGGAACCCGGTCGGATTCCCGCTTCAAGTTAATTCAAAAATATTTTTACAATTAGTGACCCACATGCCCATTTAAAATGGGAGACTCTAGAATCTTTTTATTGCCCTTGGCGAGGGATTTTGCTTTTTTAAAGTGCGTGGTCGCCGCACCATGATCGCCTAAAGCATCCAAAGCAACGGCTTCATTAAAATGTATTTCCGCTATAGAACTGTCTTCTGCGGCGGCCTCTTTAAAATGCTTCAAAGCTTCATCTGCATGGCCCATTCCCCAATGCTTGATGCCTGCTTTGTTATGCATGTCAGCCCCGGCATTTGATCCGGCAGGAAGTTCCATCGGCCCTTCTTTAGCCATCGCTGTGAGAGGCAAAGATATCAGAACCAAGGCAAAGAAAACTGAGATTATTATTCGCATATTACGACTCCCTTAATAGTATGGTTACCCTAAGAATATTAATACTGCATGAATCCAATTTAGCATAATTTTGGATCTAAATTGAATAGCTAATTGATGTTGTTAAATTTGACCCGGCCGGGCAATAAGTTTATGATAAACCATGTTAGCAAAGTGTTGTATTTAATGAATTTTTTTTAATTTAAAGCTTTTATATGTCACAAGATCAAACCCTTGATTTAGATAAGCTGGTTTCCGATAGGATTGAAAGAGGAGTTGCCACTGTCAGTCTGATTCTGGAAAATAAGAAATTGGGTGATGAAGAAATTATCCGGCTTGCAGAGATGGAAATTTTGGCCGAAGTGACACATCTGGAGCTGGGGGAAAATCAAATCAGTGACAATGGTGTATCGGTGCTCTGCAACTCCCCTTTCACAAAAAACCTGAAGGTTATAAATTTAAAATCCAATAAAATTACTGAAACCGGGGCTCAGTTTATCGCTCAGGCAAAAAACCTTACCCAACTGGAAAGTTTGATTTTAAAATTTAACCGCATTGGAGAACAGGGAGCCAAATACCTGGCAGAATCGGAAACCTTGGTGAATCTAACCACATTAGACCTTTTTCGCAACCATATCGGAGATGCCGGTGCTAAAGCCATCAAATCTTCAAAAAATTTTAGGAGAGTGAGCCGTCTCCGGCTCGACTAAATATCGAATGGACTTATCCAGAGCATACCCACGCAGCCCTAAAGTAAGGATGGCTGGTTTGGTACAATTGGCGCGCATGATTGATAAAGCACAAGCCTACAAAGAAAACCAAATTGCTGATTATGACTACCCCTGCCCGCTTGATAAAATTATTCTGAATTTCCTGCGTATTGACTCAGACGTATTCGCCAGTAAAGTTATGGAAGGTGGAGATGAAGCTATCAGCAATTGGGCAGAGGAAACTCTAAAAAACAAAAAGCCCGAAGAGTTTGAGTTTATCAATGACCAGATCCTCGAACGAAAACCTGACTCGGAAGACAGGCTGAGATATTTTTATGAAACCCGTGACAGAATTGACCCTTCAAGAAAAGATGTCAACACCTGGGTGGATCTCCTGGATTTGGAAGAAGGCCGCCTGCCCCCAAAATAATTTTATTCCCAATATTTTCACATACGCATCTATTGCCCGTATTTTTCCTACCTCGTCTTTAACTTGAAAATTCATGAAAAAAGCACTTAAAAACCAAAAACCCGCCAAAATTAAAAAGAAGAAAAAACGTTCCCGGCTTGGGAAAATTTTAATTATTACCTTTTATTCCTTCACCTTATTTTGTTTGGTTGCGGGATTTGCCGGAGCGGGTTTTATATATTTCCACTACTCTCAGGATTTGCCAGATGTCCGTGAGTTAAAAAATTATCACCCAAGTACCATTACCCAAGTATATTCGCAAAGGAATGAAAAAATTGCGGAATTTTACATAGAAAAACGCATCATGACACCGCTCGAAAATATTCCTAAATCTCTGAAGCAAGCGGCTCTGGCGGTTGAGGACTCCAACTTCTACTATCATTTCGGCATTGACCCTAAAGCAATCTTCAGAGCATTTATCACAAACTTGAAGGCCGGGCGTGTGGTGGAGGGGGGTAGCACCATCACACAACAATTAACAAAAACGCTGTTTTTATCTCGTGAGCGCACATTACCCAGAAAAATCAAGGAGGCCATTCTGGCTATCCGGCTGGAGCTGGTATTCACCAAGGATGATATTCTTGAAATGTACCTCAACCAAATTTATTACGGTCATGGCAGTTACGGTGTGGAGGCGGCCGCACGCACCTATTTCGGAAAAAGTGTGGCAGACCTTACTATAGCGGAATGCGCAATGATTGCCAGCCTTCCCAAAGCTCCCAACCATTACTCTCCTTACAAAGACCCGAAACGGGCGAGAAAAAGAAGAAACCATACCATTCGTAGAATGGACTATCTCTCTTTTATCACCCAGGAAGAGGCAAAAGCGGCCATGGATGAGGAGTTTAATCTGTCTAAAATTAAAGACATGTTGAACAAAGCACCCTATTTTGTGGAACATATACGACAAATTCTGCAAGAAAAATATGGCAGTAGCAAGCTCTACCGCGGCGGATTGAAAGTTTATACCACTCTGGATATCGACCTGCAGGAATCTGCACAAAAAGCCGTGAAAAGTAACTTGAGAATTGCAGACAAACGCTATGGTTACCGAGGACCATTAGGTAACCTGGATCTATCCCAAGGGGCATTGGCCATTCAAGAAGCTCTCATCAAAATGAACCATTTTGAAAAGGGTGGAGGGATCGTTGAAGGAAAAATTATTAAAGGCGTTGTAATAGCAGTCAATGAAAAACAGGTATCGGTTCTGTTAGGGCCTGATGAAGGAACCATTGACATTCTGGACATGGATTGGGCGAGACCTCCCAATCCAAACCTGGACGGAAGATGGGCCAAAATTAAAAGACCTGGAAAGGCGTTATATCCCGGGGATTTGATTTGGGTAAAACCATTAAGAGTTATGGGAGGAGGACTGGGTTGGGCATTGGCTCTGGAACAGGAACCCAAGGTGGAAGGCAGTCTGGTAAGCCTGGATCCTAAAACAGGTCAAATCAAGGCAATGATTGGAGGGTATGACTTCGCCAAAAGTGAGTTTAATCGGGCTGTGCAGGCCATTCGTCAGCCGGGTTCTGCATTCAAGCCCATTATTTATGCGGCCGCAATTAAAGATGGGTACTCACCGTCCAGCATCATCATAGACTCTCCAATAATATTCAAGGAAAAGGAAAATGCTTTCGATAAATGGAAACCGGTAAATTTTGAAGAAAAATTTTATGGACCAACATCATTGAGAACCGCCCTCACCCACTCTAGAAATGTGGTGACCGTCAAGCTCATGCAAAGTATTGGAATCAAGGGAACCATCAATCTGGCAAAAAGTTTAGGGATCACCTCTAACATGGAACCTAACCTTTCTATTTCTTTAGGATCTTCAGGGTTAACCCTGTATCAGCTCACTTCCGCCTATTCAGCTTTTGCAAATAATGGGACCTTGATTAAACCCAGTGCAATCAGAAATATCCAAAACCGCAAAGGAGAAATTCTATACGCCTCCTCCCCCGAAATCACTCAACCCATTTCTTCAGGCACCGCCTACACGGTCACAAGTTTATTGCAAAGTGTGGTGGAACACGGAACGGGTAAAAAAGTTAAAGCACTTAATCGCCCCGTAGCTGGAAAAACAGGAACCACCAATAATTATGTAGACGCTTGGTTCATGGGCTACACACCCGAATTGGTAACGGGCGTTTGGGTTGGGAAAGACAAGGATGAATCTCTCGGAAGAAATGAAACAGGTTCTAGAGCCGCTATACCCATTTGGTTACAATTCATGCAGGAGGCCCTTGCCAATACCCCCATCACTAACTTTGAAGTCCCGAGTGAGGTTCAATTTTTAAGGATTCAACCAGAATCCGGGGAACCCGCAGTGTTTGAGGAGCCTGGCTCTAAGTTCGAGTTATTCTTACAGGATTATCTCCCGGAAAGCGAACAAGCATTCCCTGAAATTGCATTGGAAGATACTTTATAACCTGAGAACAACACTGAGGAGGCGTGGCACGTGAACCCAGAATCACTGACTAGTTCTCTTGAACAATTTTTTTTCTTTTTACCGTCAGCGCAAAAATATTTTTTTCGGAATCCCCTGAAGGAAGCAAGGTGGTTTTCCCAGTAACTCCTGGAAAGTCTTTAACACGTTTCAATTTTCCCCACATCTTGACCCTGTTTTCTGCACCAGCCAGAATATTTTTTATGAATATGTTTGCCGCATCAAAAGCCTGGGCTGACAAATAAAGAGGCTCTTCACCAAAATTGGTTTTAAATTCCTGAACAAATCGTTGCACTTCTAACTGATGTGATTCTGGATAAAAACCATCTACAAAATAAACCGACTTCAAATATTTTCCGCCCAGCTTTACCAGTTCAGGAGAGTTCCAACCATTTGCACCCAGCAAGGATACTTTATTTACATTATAAAAAGCCAATTGAGGAATTATCAGACCGACTTTATCATAAACACCAGGAATAAAAATGGCGTCATAGCTTAACTCCAGGGAAACTTTTAATTTTTCGACATCTCTCTCTGACAAATGCCCCATATCAATTACCGGCCTGGATAACACAGAAGTATCACTGAAATCTTCAACCTCTCCATCGTTCAATAATAATTCGCGGGCAATCTTTACCAAATTATCGTCCTCAACTCCCCCTATTTCCAAAATCTGTTTTTTAAAATCATTCTGGGAACGCTCATAACCTGAAACCGCAACTATTTCTCCACCTAAAGCTTCTACTTCTTTAATGAATATATCCTTCAATTCCAATCCAAAAGGCTCAAGGGGATGGAGAACAGCAAACCTTCTCAAGTGCAAATTATTAACGGAATACTCCGCCAGAAACTTGGCCTGAATTTCCCGAGTCAGAGCATTTCGAAAAACATAGGGATTATCATCTACCAGCCCCTGAGTAGATGCAGTGGGAGACAACACAGGCAGGTAATATTGCCGGGCAATCTCACCCGCAATTTTGACTTCATCGCTCAATAAAGGCCCAATAATACCCACCACACTAGGTAAACTGGCCAACTCAGAAATAAGCGCTTTTAATCGTGATTGATTTCCCGAATCTCTCACCTCCAGAGAAAATTTTTCTCTAGATTGAGAAGGAAGCTTATTCACCGCAAGTTGAATTCCCTGCAGTACTCTTTGTCCGGTTAACGCAAGTTTACCCGTCAGCGGAAGGACCACGCCAATTTTTACTTTTGTCTCAGCACTTTCCTTAATGGCGTCTAACCAACCTCCAACTTCAGCTTTACGAGGATGATTGGGGAAAGCTTCAATAAACTTTTCTACACTTGCCACGTAATTAGAAATATGTCCCGCTTCCCGGAAAAAAGAAATTTCCTTCAATAACAAATGGTCCACCGGAAAACCATTGCCAAATTTCTGAATCAAAGCAGAGGCCTGAGTCACTCCAATTTTTTCATTAATCAGGTTTTTGGTTACTGTAACAGCATGTTGACGAATTTCCTTATCTTCAACCTGTCCATAAACTTTTTTCAATTTAGACAATGCTTTTTCATAATTCATCCGCCCTTCATCTATTCTGGCCAGATAAACCATAGCTTCCCATTTGCTTTTTTTAATCGGTGAAGATCTTAATACCTTTTGGAATAAGGCTTCAGCATGGTCATAGTCCGCTAATTCATAATGGCAAACGGCCATATTGAATCTTGCTGAGTTTGTCAGGATGGATTTAGAAAAACGCTCCAAAAGAATTTGATAGAAGCGAATTGCCGAAGAAAAAGATCTGCTAGATTGATCTATTAAACCAAGACGAAACAATGCCTGATAACTTCTTTTCCCAGAGGGGTTGCGGGACAAGTAATCATGATAAAAGGTTTTCGCCTCAAGAACTTCTCCTGAATGAAACAAATACTCAGCCTGCAAAAAAGGATCGCTCTGCAAAGCTGGCTGGACTTGTTCAATATCACTATTTTCAAGAACCGCTTCATCGGGATCAGCATGGGAAAGCCCATTAAACGCAAACTGAATAACCAATATAGATAAAAAAATTTTCATTATTCAACAATGAATAAAATGCAATGAGGAGTTACCATTAATCATTAGTTTTGCCTTTATTCTTTAGTTTGTGCTTCTCAATTCGATATCTCATCGAACGAAAACTAAGATTCAAATTTTTTGCCGCCTTATTTATAATTCCATCAGATCGCATCAAGGCATTGACAATCATTTTCTTTTCGATTTGATCCAGTGTTTTTTCAAGGTCAATATTGTTTTGGTCCATTTCCGGGACCTTGATTTTATCAGGAGATATTTGTCCTAGTAATTCATCCGGCAAACTGATCTTACGAATTTTTTTCTCAGTCTCCAGCACAACTGCCCTTTCAATAACATTTTCTAATTCTCTCACATTGCCCGGCCATGAATAACTCTCAAAAACTTTTAATGCATCCGGGTCGATCCCCTGAATATAGGCTTTATTGTGCCGAGCATTATATTTATTGATAAAAAATTCCACCAATTCGGGGATATCTTCTTTTCGTTCTCTCAAAGGGGGGAGATGAATAGGAATAACGTTCAAGCGGTAATACAAGTCTTCACGAAAAGATTTTTCCTCCACTAAATTGGGAAGGTTGCTGTTTGTCGCGGCAATGATTCTTAAGTCCACGGGTAGGGCCTTGGTACTACCCAAACGGGTGATCTCATTCTCTTGCAATACTCGCAACAGTTTAACTTGAGTCGATAACGGGGCATTGCCAATTTCGTCAAGAAAAAATGTGCCCTTATTCGCGGATTCCATTAATCCCAACTTTAAGGAGTCTGCGCTTGTGAATGCTCCTTTCTCATGCCCGAACAATTCGCTTTCAAGCAGGCTTTCCGGCATAGCTCCACAATTTACGGAGACAAAGGGATAGTTTTTTCTATTCCCATTAAAATGAATAGCTTTGGCTATAAGTTCTTTACCCGTGCCACTTTCTCCGGTGATTAAAACCGTCGCCTTACTCTTGGCAACCTTTTCCACCAAATTAAAAATTTTTTGAATGGGTTCAGACTTCCCCAGTATATTTACTAACTGAAAACGATCATCCAAGGCACTCTTTAATAGACGATTCTCCTTGGCAAGCTTTCTTTTCTCCAAAGCGTTTTTAACAATTAACTGAATGTCCTCAATCTTGAAGGGTTTAGATATATAATCGTAGGCTCCCTTTTTCATTGCGATGACTGCAGTTTCGGCTGACGCATAGGCCGTCATCATCACAACAGGGGTATCCGGGAGGGTATTTCGAGCTTCATCCAAAACATCTATTCCATTAGAACCACCCATGCGGATATCGGTAAGAATCAGGTCAAAAATATTTTCACGGATCAACTTAATGGCTTTATCGACCCCGGGGGCAGTGATCACACGATAGCCTTCCTCTTCCAGCATAATCACCAGGAAGTCCCGCAAGCTTTTTTCATCATCCACAATCAGAATGGAATTCATATTATGATTCTATCGCCATTCTTACCTGCAAATCAACAGCGGAGAACATCCGCGGGTAAGTTGCATCTCTTCTGGCAAACATTCTCTCGACGCAACGAGCCATCGTTGCCGGCCTCAAACCTGGTGGCGGTGAGAGCCACCCACTCCCGTGGGTGGAGGGGTACATTTAACGTTTAAAGGTTTCCGCGTAGAGTTTTAACCGTAGAGCATTGAGTTTGATAAATCCTTCAGCATCGTCCTGGTTATAGCCGTGGCTTTCTTCAAAACTTGCTATATTTTGGTTATAGAGCGATTTTTCAGCTTTTCTGCCTATTACCATGCAGTTCCCCTTATAAAGTTTCAGCCTGACTTCCCCGGTGACATTTACCTGAGAATCATCAATCAATTTTTGGGTCAGTTCCCTTTCAGGAGAAAACCAGAAACCGTTGTAAATCATTCGAGCGTATGAGGGAATCAGAGAATCTCGGAGAAATGTGACTTCACGATCCAGGGTAATGGATTCAATGCCTCGATGAGCCTCGTGCAAAATGGTTCCACCTGGGGTTTCATATACTCCCCGAGACTTCATCCCGACAAAGCGGTTCTCCACAATATCAATACGGCCTATTGCGTTTTCCCCTCCAACCTGATTGAGATGTTCCAGCAATGTAGCGGGACTCATCTTTTCTCCGTTAACAGCAACCGGGTTACCTTGTTCGTAGGAAATCTCAATAATTGTCGGTTTATCGGGTGCCTCTTGGGGGGAAACCGACATTAAAAACATATCATCATGGGGTTCATACCAGGGGTCTTCCAATACTCCTCCCTCATAACTGATATGAAAAAGATTGCGATCTGTACTATAGGGCTTGTCTTTGGTAACAGGAACAGGAATTCCGTGCGTGGTGGCATAATCGATTAATGCCGTTCTGGAATTAAGATCCCATTCGCGCCAGGGAGCAACAATTTTAATTTCCGGATTAAGAGTATGGTAAGCCAGTTCAAAGCGCACCTGATCATTTCCCTTACCTGTAGAGCCGTGCGATACCCCATCTGCTCCTTCCATGTTTGCAATTCGGATTTGCTCCTTGGAAATTAAAGGGCGGGAAATGGAGGTCCCCAAAAGATAATTATGCTCATAAAACGCATTGGCTCGTAGCATGGGAAAGACAAAATCGCTGACAAATTCTTCTCGCAGGTCTTCGATATAAACCTTACTGGCTCCAGTAGCCAGGGCCTTCTCTCTAACCGGGTCCAACTCCTGCCCCTGCCCTACATCAGCAGAAAAAGCGATGATTTCACAATCATATTGTTCCTTCAGCCATTTTATAATGACGGAGGTGTCCAATCCCCCAGAATAGGCCAAAACAACTTTCTTAAATTTAGTTCCCATAACTACTTTCTTTCCAGGTTAGCGAATTTCGGTTGCAGTGCTACTTACCGAATCCAAATAATTTTCAATTCAAAAAGTGGAGGCGTATTGAGCGGCACCCAACAACGGAGCGCTTTCATCCATCACCACTTTTACAGGGATTTCCAAGAGATATTTTTCAAACCTGCCTTTGGAAAGAAACCCTTCCATAAAATCCCCTTCCTGCAATAAAGGCACTATCTTGGGAGCAATCCCCCCTGCGAGATAAACGCCTCCATTCGATAAATATTGCAAAGCTAAATTCCCCGCCAAGGCTCCATACAGAGAAACAAATAGTTGCAGGGTTTGTTCACAAACCGGAGAAGATTTTGCAATGGCTTTTTCTACGATAGAAGCAGGATAAGCGATGCTCTCAAACTTGCCCGGCGAATCTCCATCATTAGAAACTGACCTGATAAACCCGTAAATATCTAACAAACCAGGTCCTGATAATACTCGCTCCAGGCTGATCCTTGAATAATTTTTTTGCAGAAAAAATAAAAGCTCTGACTCTAATTTGTTTCGGGGAGAAAAATCACAATGTCCCCCCTCGGAATCCAAAACAATATATTTACCATTTCCAGCAGGTATCAGGAAGGCCTGTCCCAAACCCGTGCCCGCTGAAATCACCGAGATCCTTCCATCCGCAACAGGAGTTCCAGATTGAATGACCTCAATATATTCAGAATCTAAAATAGGAATGGCACTTGCCATGGCTACTAAGTCATTTATCAGCCAGACTGAATCCACTCCTAATTTTTCCTTTAACCGACTCGCCTCAATCTGCCAGGAAAGGTTGGTCAAACTGCATTTTCCGTTAACGACCGGACCCGCTACGCCAAAACAAGCTTTTTCAATCTTGCAATCGTTGCCTTCCAGAAAATCGTCCAGTATTTTTTCTATACAGGTAAAGTCCTGACTAATATAACGCTTTTCCTTTATCCGGGTTGTGTTATCAAAAAGAGCCAGGTTGGTCTTGGTCCCGCCGATATCACCTGCCAGTATCATTGCTTTTCATTATTTAAGAAATGACCGGATACGCTCATCCAATGCATTTTGATCTTTAGTAAAAGATTGTAACGCCGATTGCGTCATCAAATCATCCAGTGCAACAGAATCCGGCCAGGCATTCAGGTCTGGAATTTTTCCATGCTCCTGAATTTTGTTTAAGTCGTCATCGCTAAAAGGATGAAACAGGTTGACACTCCGCGAAATTTTATCCAGTTCCTCCCCCTGCATGGAGTCCAGGTCCGGTCTAGCAACAAGGGCATCCACAAACCCCTTAAACTCATCAGACAACTGCCAAAGCTCAGAAAAACGCTTGGCAAAAGGATGCTGAGGATCAATCCCAGGTGCAATGGAATCATCAATATGAGAAACAACTTGGTCAGGTTGTTTTCCAGAGTCCTGATACTCTTTCATAGCCTTTGGTGGAATGGTCAACACATCCAGCCCAGCCAAAAAAGCCACCTGCTCTCCGTTTCTTATACTGGCCGCAATTAACCTTGAACTCACTTTTTTGTCGCTTTCACGTGCAGACCGTAACGCCTGCTGAGTGGCCAAGGTCACCTTTTCTCCCACCAGATCACCTGTACCCGCATTCTGGTCCATAACCACTTGATTCAGCCTACCCAAAAACACATTTACAAAATCAGGGTTGGCCAAACGCGCCGCCAAATAATTTTGCCGTACTGAAAATCCCAAAGTAAAGTTAATGGGAACACCTTCCAGCCGTAAAGTACGAACCGCTAAATACCCTTCAGGAGTCAAGGGCACTTTGACGGTAAAATATTCGGGACAGACCTTGAAGTAACGGCGGCCATAATGAAGAGTGCGTTCTATACTTCTGGATATTGCCGGATGCAGTTCCACACTGACTTTCACCTTGAAAGCCTGAACCAGGCGCAAGGCAATCTTACAATTGATTACGAATCCGACCTCAAGAATCATTTCCTCTTCAGATAAATCCAGTCCCTCTTGCCGGATCTTCTGGATGGTGTCCTCAATGACCTGATCCATGACTCCACTTTGAACCACCTGATTGGCTAAAGTGTTATTTGTGGTTAAAGCCGTGAGTTCGTCCTTCCATATCTCCTGGGCCTTTTCCAACTCGCCCGTATCAATCCACACCTCCGTGCCAAGGGCCTTCAATCTGGCTAATAGAGGGTCGGATACATTGCGGGGAGACTCCCCTTCAATTTTCTCAAAAGCCAGTCCATGCAAAACCTCATCCAGCTTTTGGCTCACAATAGCCATGTTATTATCCTTTCTAAAATCCGGGTTTACCCAAAAGTTTAAACATATTTTTCTTATAAAATTCTACACCGGGTTGATCAAAAGGATTTACCCCATTCAAGCAACCGGTCATGGCCACCGCCTTCTCAAAAAAGTAAAAAAGTTGACCGAGGGAATATGGTGAACGATCTTTTACTTTTAGGGTCATATTAGGAACGCCTCCCTCTTTATGCGCATTAGCCGTTCCCAACCAGGCTTTCTCATTAACATTATCCAGCGTTTCACCGGCGAGGTAGTTTAAACCGTCCGCATCATTTTGGAAAGCGGGTATTTTCAATTGTCTGCGTGATGCCTCAAGAGTTAAAAACGTTTCAAAAATATTTCGATTCCCCTCTTGAATCCATTGACCCATAGAGTGGAGGTCCGAAGTAAACCCGACAGATGCGGGAAATATTCCCTTCAAGCTTTTGCCTTCACTTTCACCGGCTAATTGTTTCCACCACTCTGCAAGATAACTAAAAGCAGGTTGAAAGGTTGCCAGAATTTCTGTAGTTTTTCCCTTTTGGTAAAGCAATTGACGGATCACTGCGTACCGGTAGGCATCATTCTGATCGAGAGAAGGCTTGGAGTATAATGCTTCGCCCCGGCAGGCCCCTTCCAGCAACTCCTGAATATTGATGCCCGCTACCGCCATGGGGAATAGTCCCACCGGAGTCAATACGGAGTATCGGCCTCCTACATCATCCGGGATCACAAAAGTTTTGTAACCCAAGTCATCCGCCAGGCTTTTGAGGGCACCCTGGCTGGAATCTGTAGTAACAACAATACGTTTTCTAGACCCATCCACCCCATACTTATTTTCCACCATTTCTTTTAAAAGCCGGAAGGCAATAGCAGGTTCCGTGGTGGTTCCCGATTTGGAAATCACATTTAGGCAAACATCCCGGCCTGCTATCAGGTCAAAAAGATCCGCATGGTAATCTGAGCTGATATTCTGACCCGCAAAATATATTTCCGGTCCCCCCTGCCTGCCAAACTGGTTTGAAAAGGAAGAATTCAAGTAGGAAATTCCAGCCCGTGATCCTAAATAAGAGCCGCCGATGCCCACAACGATGAATGCCTCACATAAATCGCGGACAGAGCTCGCTGTTGATTCGATTTCTGTTACAAGGGAATCGGAAAAAGCAGATGGCAAATGTAACCACCCCAAGTAGTCCGCCCCCTCACTGGTACCCCCCTCAAACTGTTCATGGCACAGGCTAACCTGCGACTGGAGGCTTACAAGCTCCTGATCGGTAATGAAGGATTTAAGGTTTTCACAGTTAAGAGAAAGATGTGACATACTGATGATCCTGTTTATCTTTTTAGTTTAGTAAATTTAGACCCTTCCAGAGTCAGGTTATACATAAGACCTTTTTGACCAAACACAAATGCTACGATAGGGTCTTTAACATTGATAGTATCCAGTGAATCACCCATACCCAAAGAGATCAATGCGACAGACCCATCCACTCCAGCCTTCCAACCATCGCTATTTCTAAACTGCTTTAAAGCATCCTCTTGGGTAAATACTATTACGATTGATTTTGCCTGGGCACCCAATTGAAAACCTATTGAAGCGGCCATAGTGCTGTAATAATCGGCGCTCTTCCCATCTATCCTTAAAGCCCCTTCACCATATTCGCCACCAATGCCAATCCCCACTTTGATGACTTGTGGAAATACCAGGACCCCTTTGGCCTTCTTTATAAAACTGTCTGCCCCGGGAATTTCCTTGTTAAAACGTTCCAGGGTGACATCCGCACTCAAATCTATTTCTTTGGCAGTTTCTGAAAAAGCTACGCTTGCTGAGCCTATTAAAATAAGCCCAACCACAATACAGATAAAAAACACATTACTCTGCTTCATTTTCGCTTTTGGGTTAGATTTCATACATTGACCTTTCAGGTGGGGTTCCCCGAATCGTTTCTCATCGAACCCTATTTTAAGGCTCCATCTAAAAATGATTAACTGGTTTTCTTATTTTTTTAATTTTTCGGACAAAACACAAATACATAAAAAACATTAACTAATACCGTATAAATATATAAATTAAATAGCTATTTATTAATTAAATAATTCAAGCCTTTACAAACTAACAACTTCTGTTAATATAAATATATAAAAACCTTAAATGTTTTAGGAGGTGCCATATGTTTTACGAAACCCGCGTTTTGGATGCTTATGGGAACCTGAAAAAAACTATCTCTTCCCAGGAACTACACAACCGACACTGGAAAATATTTCAACAAATAGAAGAAAGGAGCGTCTTTCAGCAGAAGAAAGATACATCCAGGCCTGGAAGAAAAAAAGGGAAAAAGGGCGTAAGCTTATTGGCGGCTCATTTTAAAAAAGCCAGTTAGCCACAGATTTATACCAGACTTTTGGAGAAAATAAAAGCGGTGGTAGCCGCCCCATAACAATGGAGGATCACTAAGGCCTAAAAGGGCTAGCGAGCGCTCACTTTACATTCAAAATATCGCGGATAAAGAGATTGGTGGCTTTCACCACATGAGGTTTCTCGAGATGAGATTTCATATCGGCGGGAAGACGCAAGGTAAATGTAGACCCTACCCCCTGCTCACTTTCCCCATTCAGATTGCCCCCCAATGCCAAAACCAGTCGGTGCGTAATAGCCAGCATCAGCGCATCCGCACCAAATTCGCTGGAAAGAGTTTCATCCGCATGAGTGTAACCTTTAAACAAGTTCTTCAATATTTTCGGGTCGATGCCGGCTCCAAAATCTTGCACCGAAAAGGTCAGCCAGTCCGAATCTCCAACCGCTTCCCGCCCCCCACTCAGCAATACCTTTCCATTTTGGGTCGTGCGGCAGGCATTTTCTAAAAGATTGATCAATACTCGCTCAACCCTCTTTCGATCTCCATTTAACTCACCCAGTGACTCAGGAAGATCAATAATTATTTTATTCCCTAGTTCCTCCGCTCCCGACCCAATCTTATTTACCACTTCATTTATCAGATCTGTTAACGCGAAATTTTGATAATCCAATTCGGAGTGGCCCGATTCAATTTTAGACAAGTCAATAATTTCTTCGACCCATTTCATCAACTGACCACTGGCCTCGCGGATTTTTCCTGCATCGGTGATCAGATTATCCAATCCTTCGTCCTCCAGTTCTTCCTGGAGCATTTCACTGTAACCAATGATGTGATTGAGGGGAGTTCTCAGTTCATGACTGAGGTTTGCAAGGAAGACGGATTTACTCAGGCTGGAGGTCTCGGCCTCGCGTTGATCAAGAGTCAACTTTTGCAGAGTTTTTTCAAGTTCTGCCGTACGCACGACAACCTGATCTTTTAGGGATTTTTTATGATGCTCAATTTTTTCGCCGCGCTTTTGCGTTTCTTCCAGCACAGCGTTGATCATTTCGACCAATGGATCAAAATGATCGTCTCCGACTTTGTCGATTCTTTGCGAAAAATCCCGGTCCTCAATGATATTTTCAAGGATTTTTCGAATTCTCTCGGCGTGCAATAGGTTTACTCCGTCAAGCCCTTTTCGGCGAGCCAACGTTCCGCTTCCAGAGCCGAGGCACATCCGGTTCCTGCGGCGGTAACAGCCTGGCGATATTTATGGTCATGCACATCCCCAGCGGCGAAGACCCCTTCGATATTGGTTTCCTGGGTTCCCGGTTTCAGTTTGATATAACCTGCATCATCAAGATCCAATTGCCCGTTAAAAATAGATGTGTTCGGAACATGCCCGATCGCATAAAAAATACCTGTAACATCTACTTCACGCACATCCTCAGTCTTGACATTTTTCAGTTTGGCGCCAGTCACATAATCTGCCCCAATCGCATCCTCAAATACCGTATCCCAGATAATTTCGAGTTTAGGGTTTTTTAACGCCCTCTCCTGCATGATCTTGGATGCGCGAAGTTGATCACGTCGGTGCACCAGATAAACCACTGAACCGAATTTTGCCAGGTAAGTGGCTTCTTCAACAGCCGTATCGCCACCACCGATGACCATCAGCGGCTGGTTGCGGAACATGGGAAGCGCGCCGTCACAAACAGCACAGGCCGACATACCGTTGTTCCACATTTTTTCTTCATTGGGAACTCCCATCCGTTTTGCAGTCGCCCCGGTGGAAATGATCACCGAATGCGCACGCACTTCACGATTTTCGGATTTCAAAACAAAAGGCCGCTGGCTAAAATCGGCAGAGATCACATCTTCCTGAACCATTTCCGTGCCAAAACGTTCCGACTGTTTGCGGAACAACTGCATCAACTCCGGCCCTTCTATTCCCTCAGGAAACCCAGGATAGTTTTCGACTTCTGTAGTAGTGGTCAACTGCCCCCCTGCTGACCCCCCCATCATATAACCTTCAAACATAAAAGGGCTGAGATTCGCCCTGGCAGAATAGATTGCGGCGGTATGGCCAGCAGGCCCCGAACCGACTATTACAACGCTTTTAACATCCGACATAACTCAAACCCTTTCTACTCTTTGGTCTTTACACAGCGAAATCCCACATCGCTATATCTCAACTCGGGATCTCTTTTGACCCGATCAGAGGTTCTTAAATAATGGCCGGGAGAACTCCACGACCCACCTTTTACCACCTTGTCCTTACTATTCCCTTCAGATGAACCATACCAGTCCGAGGTCCATTCATATACATTGCCCATCATATCGTAGAGTCCATTCGAATTGGCCTCAAACATTCCCACTTTTTCAGGAGCGCCCGTGCCATAAGGTTGGCTAAAAAAAGCCCCTCCCAACCTTTCTCCTTGCGCCGCCGCTTCCCATTGCGCTTCAGTGGGGAGCGTTCCTCCTCGCCAGGAACAATACGTTTGCGCATCCTCCCAACTCACAAACACAGCTGGTTGATGATTTTTATTAAAGTCCTGAGGACGATCATCATGCATTATGGCTGGCTCACAAATACCGGCCACGAAGCATTCCTTGTAATCGGCATTGGTGACCTCATATTTGTCGATCCAGAATGGAGGCAACTCTATCTTGTGGGGAACTTCATCGTTACACCAGTCAGCGTTATTTTGTTCTTCCTCACAATAATGACTTCCCAGATTATACTTCCCACCTGGAATCAATATTTGCAGATCATTGGGCACTGCATGGGCAAAAAGAGGACAGGTAATGAGATATATAGAAAAAATAATAAGAAGCGAAGCAAATCGATGGAAGCTCATGATTCTATATTTTGTAAAATTGCTTTTCGAACAGTTTCATAATCGGCCGTCAACTCAACTGGAGAAAATGCATGTTCTGACTCGACGCCCTTAATTTGATCCGTGTGATATTTAAAAAGAAAATCGGTGAATTTCAAGCCGTTTGCTGTAGAGATGACCACCACTCGATCTTTTTTCTTTATATCGCCGCGATTAACTAGTTTTTCAAGCACTGCCAAAGCCACCCCGGTATGCGGGCAACAGAGCAGTCCCGTCTTATTGGCCTTGCCTGCGGCATTTGCCAACTCGCTTTCTGTGGCTTCTTCAACAATGCCATCGAAAGTCTGGAGAGCACGTATAGCCTTTTTAAAACTGACTGGATCTCCAATCTGAATTGCACTTGCCAAGGTCTTTTTCGCCTGAATAGCTTCAAATGTTTTAAACCCATTTTTGAAACTACGGTAAAGCGGGTCTGCTCGTTCCGCTTGGGCACATACCAGACGAGGGAGTTTATCTATCAACCCCAGGTCATAGAACATTTGAAACCCTTTAGCCACCGCGCTGACATTTCCTAAATTACCACCAGGGACAATTACAAAATCGGGAACTTTCCAATTGAACTGCTGGACTATTTCAAAGCTAATCGTTTTTTGACCCTCGATTCTCAAAGAGTTCATGGAGTTGGCCAAATAGATATCATTTTTAGAGCAAACCTCTTGCACCAGTTTCATACAACCATCAAAATCAGTATCGAGAGACAAAGTCAGTACACCATGCGTAATAGGCTGAATCAACTGTGTCAATGAAACTTTATCTTTCGGCAAAAACACAATGGCAGGGATACCGGCAAGCGCGCAATAGGCTGCCAATGCGGCAGATGTATCCCCTGTGGAAGCACAGGCCACCGCCTTGATATTTTTCCCTTTGGCAATCATTTGCTTGACCATGGAAACCAGTACAGTCATCCCCAAATCTTTAAAAGATCCTGTATGTGCCATACCACATTGTTTGACCCATAAATCATCGAGGCCTAACTGGTGGCCCAGCCGCTCAGCCCAGAAAAGGTTCGTACCCCCTTCATAAGTAGATACAATATTATCGTCTTCCACATTGGGACAAACCAGTTCCCTTTTGCCCCAGACGGCACTGCCATAAGGCCATTCGTTACGCCGGTACCGACTCTCAAACA
>JABIXH010000178.1 GCA_018664975.1 Nitrospina sp.
AAATATTTTTAAAAAATTATTAACCCAAGAGCTTTCTGTTAATAAACGTATTCAATTAGTTACCGTGTCTGGAAATATGAAGGGTAATAGGGATAATCCTTCAATGATGGGCAACCCTGCCAAGTTATACGAGAATGATAATTCAGAGTCAGATTTTTTTGATTTCGGGAATAATGCTTCTCCAAAGTTTTTATTCATTCAGGGTATGGGGGGTGGTATGGATAGCATGAATAAAATGGATTCAATGCCTGAAGCTATGGAAATGAAACCAATGTGGCCGACAAAAATGGGTAGGGAAACTCAAAACCCTTCGATGACTAAAATTAGAGGAACTGTTTTAAAATTTGAACCTGACAAAAATAAGATGAATTCCGCAAACTCTAAGGGCCTGGATTCTTTAAAACGTGAGGTTGCCGAGGTACAGGTTCATATCGAGCTTGTCCAGAATAAAACCGACAGAATACTTTTTAAAAAGACTTTCAAAGCTGTTTCGAAATTGGGAAAGAGGCCATTTTCTAATGAGGAAATAAAAAATGGAGTCGGAAATGGCAATTCTGAATTCAGTTCAATGTATTATGCGGTGGATCGTTTAAAACGCGAAATAAGCCAATTTATAGCAACAAAACTCGATTCCATTTTGTTAGAAGGCGAAGTGATAGCAATCAATAAAATAGAATTTAAAAAACAAAACAGCCAAAAAATTGAAAGTGAAGAGGAAATTTTAGTAAACCTTGGCAAAGCCAATGGGGTACGTATCGGCGATTTGTTTGAGGTTCATTCGATAAGCCTGGGGTTGCATGATCCATTTTCTGGAAATGACCTGGGAGATATATATGTGAGGGCCGGGGTTATAAAAGTTTTGTACGCGTGGGAAGGATTTTCAAAAGCCACTTCCTTGGGGGGAATGAATTTCAAAAAAGGATTCTTAGTTCGTTTGATAAACTCTTTTGGGAAAGACAATAATTCATCAGAAGCCAAAAATTTAATTGGGAAAGAGGAAGTAAAAATACCCTGGTGGGAATTTCATGGAATTCGAGCTGTTAATTGATAGGAAAACTATCAAGATTCCTTTCCATATTCTTGTATAGTTATGACCTTAAGGTCATCATCCCTAACGTATTTTAATGCTTTCACCAGAGCTGATGCGCCAGCCATAGTGGTGCAATAAGGTAGGTTTTGATTCAACGAGCTTCTTCTGAGAGAAAATGAGTCCTTTATAGACTGATCACCAAATACGGTATTGATCACAATATTTATCTGATTCTCTTCAATAGCTTCTACAATATGGGGCGATCCTTCCTTAACTTTATTGACAGTAGACACCTCAATTCCATTTTTCGCTAGATAATCCGCTGTGCCACGGGTCGCTATTAAATGGTAACCCATTTCGATGAGTCCTCTACCAATATCAACCGTTTTTGGTTTGTCAGAATCCTTAACGCTGATGAATGCCGTACCATCCAAAGGAAGTTTAATCCCGGTTGCCAATTGTGATTTTGCAAAAGCTCGACCAAAAACTGTATCAATTCCCATAACTTCCCCTGTCGACTTCATTTCAGGGCCCAACAAAACATCCACATCGTGAAACTTGTTAAATGGGAATACAGACTCCTTCACAGCAATATGAGAAAAAGATTTTTCCTGTGTGAAATTTAATTCCTTTAAACTTTTTCCAGCCATGACTCTGGCAGCAATTTTTGCCAAAGGAACTCCAATGGTTTTGCTTACAAATGGGATCGTTCGCGAGGCTCGAGGGTTAACTTCGATGATGTAAATGCTTTCATTCTTTACCGCAAATTGAATATTCATTAATCCAATGACCTTAAGTTCCCGCGCCAAGGCATAGGTTTGCTTTTTTATTTCATCTATTGTTGTGGATGAGAGGGAAAAGGCGGGAAGGGAACAAGCACTGTCACCGGAGTGAATGCCTGCTTCCTCAATATGTTCCATCACCCCACCAATAACAACATCTTGCCCATCGGAAATTGCATCCACATCAATTTCAATAGCGTCTTCCAGAAAATCATCGATCAGAACAGGGTGTTCCGGGGAAGCTTGAACCGCATGTTGCATATAGTGTTCCAGCCGATCTTGACTATAAACAATTTCCATTGCCCGGCCTCCCAAAACATAGGAAGGGCGAACGACTACTGGATAGCCAATTTTCTCAGCGATCTCGCGAGCTTCCTGATAAGACACCGCAGTTCCATTTGCAGGTTGCCGCAGGTTAAGTTTACTTAACACTTCTGCAAACAGTTTTCTGTTTTCTGCGCGATCAATGTCAACAGGACTTGTACCAATTATAGGAACCCCTTCATTCATCAAAGATAGCGCCAGCTTTAATGGAGTTTGTCCTCCAAGCTGGACAATTACACCATCGGGTTTCTCCACTCTTGCAATATTCATAATATCCTCGAAAGTCAAAGGCTCGAAATAAAGCCTGTCTGAGGTATCGTAATCAGTGCTTACAGTTTCCGGGTTGCAATTGACCATAATAGTTTCATAGCCATCTTCCCTTAAGGCAAAAGAAGCGTGCACACAGCAATAATCAAATTCAATTCCCTGACCTATTCTGTTGGGTCCCCCACCTAAAATCATAATCTTTTTTCTGGAGGTGGCATCCGCTTCACATTCATCCTCATAAGTGGAATATAAATATGGGGTGAAGGCCTCGAACTCGGCACCACAGGTGTCGACCCTTTTAAAAACAGGAAAGATATTTGACCGACTTCTTCGCTGGAAAATATCTTTTTCTTCACATTTTAAAAGGTCTGCCAAGTAGATATCAGAAAATCCTAATTTTTTAGCTTTGATTAGGATTTCATTGTCCAGATTTGAAATTCCATTCAGTTGCAAAAGACTTTGTTCGAAAATAATTAAGGTGTTGATATTGTCGAGGAACCATGGATCAATACCAGTGAGTTTGTAAATCTGGTCGGGAGTGATACCTCTTCGTAATGCGGCGGCAACATGCCACAATCGATCTGAAAAAGGCAGGCTCAAAGCGGCTAAGAGTTTATCTTTTTGTTGCTCGGGAGATAGACCTACTTGATTTAAACTAAATCGAAAATCTTCCTCAAAATGATTAATCCCCGTTTCCATAGATCGAATAGATTTTAGAAGAGCCTCTTTGAAGGTTCGACCGATGGACATCACTTCACCCACTGATTTCATTTGCGTGGATAAAATTGGTTCCGTTTTAATAAATTTCTCAAAAGTAAATCGAGGAATTTTAACCACACAATAATCCAGGGTTGGTTCAAATGAAGCAGGGGTCACACGGGTTATGTCATTCCTGATTTCATCAAGAGAATATCCAACCGCTAATTTTGCTGCAATTTTAGCTATGGGAAAACCCGTAGCTTTAGATGCCAGCGCAGAACTTCGGGATACACGAGGATTCATCTCAATGACAATCATCTCCCCAGTCTTAGGGTCGATGGCGAATTGGATATTAGAGCCTCCCGTTGCGACTCCAATCTCACGAATGATGTCGATAGCGGCGTTGCGCATAATTTGATATTCTTTATCGGTAAGAGTTTGGGCAGGGGCCACCGTTATGCTATCCCCGGTATGGATGCCCATCGGGTCCAGATTTTCAATTGAACAGATAATGACTACATTGTCTTTCAAATCCCGCATTACTTCCAACTCATACTCTTTCCAACCTATAAGAGACTTTTCAATTAATACCTGAGTTACAGGGCTAGATTTAAGGGCAAACTCAACAAGTGTTTCAAAATCATCCTTTGAGTAAGCGACACTTCCACCGGTGCCGCCTAATGTAAATGAAGGACGAATGATGGCAGGAAAACCGGTTTCTTCTACAACTTTCCAGGCTTCCACTAAAGACTCTGCATTCCCACTGGGAGGAACCTTCTGCCCGATTCGAGACATGGCTTCCTTGAAAAGGTTCCGATCTTCAGCTTTATTGATGGCTTTTACATTTGCACCTATCAGTTCAACATTATATTTTTCCAGAACTCCTCGCTCAGCAAGAGCTAGTGCAGTATTTAACGCAGTTTGACCGCCCATTGTTGGAAGTAAAGCATCGGGTCTGTCACGCTCAATAATTTTTTCAACGACTTCCGGTGTTACCGGCTCTATATACGTGCGATCGGCAAACTCGGGATCGGTCATGATGGTCGCAGGATTACTATTTACCAGAATGATTTCATAGCCTTCTTCCTTTAACGATTTGCAGGCCTGAGTCCCGGAATAGTCAAATTCACAAGCCTGCCCTATAATTATGGGGCCGGATCCAATTAGCAGGATTTTCTTTATGTCAGTTCGTTTGGGCATCAGTCTTTATAAATATCCTCTATATCAATTTGCCTTGAACGTTCCCACTTCAAATTCATATAGGCCAGTTTATTGATCAATTCAGAAATTTGCCTTCGACCTTCTATTGTTATTTTATTAAGCTGTAAGTCACTTATTTTGCTTTCAGCAAGCTGAATGCTAGATTCGATTCCGGTTTTAAGCACAAATAAATCTGAAAGCTTAGTGTTCAAATGATCTAGCTTTGCACTTATATCTGTACTTTCAACTTTGGTGTTAAATTTTTCGATTAATTTAGAATTTTTAACGTAGGATTTTTGAGACTTTGATAAATTTTTCTCAAGGCTATACAGTTCTTTCTTCCATGTTTTTTGAAGCAAATAAAAAACCTTTGTTTTGCTTTTTATATACCGATGGGTTTTATTGGGATGAAAACAAAAGTATCCTGAAAAATAATATTTTCCTTGATGAGGGAAAATGCGCCCTTGAAAAACATCATTCTTTCTGAATACAAGTTTTGAGTCTTGCTCATCAACCAGATATTTTTCGTCCGTGAATAAATTAAGAACTGTTACCGAATGATCTCTAACTTTTCTGATTTCAAATAGACCCAATATATTGTTTGAAATGTTCTTATAGGCATCCATACTATCTTGACTTAAAGTCGATGGATTTTCTTCAATAATATTTTCAAGAATTGTTTGATAAGCCCCTGGTTCATAAAGGTCTAACAAGTACCATTCTAAAAACAGAGCCATTCTTGTGTTATAAGACTTGTCGTCTTCATAGATGTCACCAGTGGTCTTTTGATATTCTTTCTTCGCCAACATAATTTGTTCCGAAGGAATATGCTTGGCAACATACTCAAAGAGTAGCTCTAAAGATTCCTTGAGCATCAAACTCCTGCTTTCATTAGATGGGTAAATTGATGAAAAAGGTGGCTGGAATCATGGGGACCTGGTGATGCTTCGGGATGATATTGTACTGAGTAAATCGGCCAGTCTTTATGGGAAATTCCCTCAATAGTTTGATCATTTAAATTTATGGATGTCACATTTATGGAGGACCCGACTGAGTTCTGGTCCACAGCGAAACCATGATTTTGAGATGTGATTTCAACTTTGCCTGAGGAGGAATCCATTACGGGTTGATTCCCACCATGATGTCCAAACCTAAGCTTAAAAGTTTTTCCGTCTAAAGCCAAGTTTAGAAGTTGATGGCCTAGACAAATACCAAAAATGGGAATTTTGCCCAGGAGGAATTTAATATTTCTGATTGCGTACGGAACCCCTGCCGGATCACCGGGGCCATTTGATAAGAATACCCCATCCGGATTAAGAGCAAGAACTTCTTCCGCCGATGTGGATGCGGGAACTACTCGAACACGACAACCCGCACCTGCAAGCATCCTCAATATATTTCTTTTGACTCCAAAATCATAAGCAACAACGAAATACTTTTTATCTACAGTAGACTTAAGAGTTGTTTCTCCATTTATAATTTCCCATTCGCCATCTTCCCAATCATAGGGTGTTTGGCAAGTGACATTTTTCACAAGATCTTTCCCTTCCAGACCGGAAGAATTTTGTGCTTTTCGAATCAATTCGCCATGATCCTTGGTGACCGTAGACAAAACGGCCTGTTGAGCACCTTTTTCCCGAATATGACGTGTCAGGGCACGCGTATCAACTCCTTGTATTCCAATGACACCATGTTTTTTAAGAAAATCTTCGAGTGTCCCTCTTGATCGCCAATTACTGGTAATGCCACTCAATTCTTTAATAATAAAACCAGAAAGGTGAGGGCGGTCAGATTCAAAGTCTTGAGGATTAATACCATAGTTTCCTATAAGGGGGTAAGTCATTAACACCATTTGACCGCAATAGGAGGGGTCAGTAATCACTTCCTGATAACCCGACATACTGGTATTAAAAACAATCTCTGCATCGACTTCACCTTCGGCCCCAAAGTGTTCGCCTTCAAAGACCTTCCCATCGGCCAGAGCTAAATATGCTTTCATAAATTAATGGATTGCTGCAATGTTATTCATTTCAGGAGGAATATACGGTTTTTCCAGCTACCAGGGTATAACAAATTTTCCCTCTTACTTTCCAACCCTTGTAAGGGGAGTTCTTACTGCGTGACTTAAATTTTGCAGGCTCTATCGTATACTTTGTTTTAGGATTGAATATAACAATATCAGCATCTTTACCAACTCCCAAAGTACCTTTATCCAAATTGAAGATGCGACAAGGCTGATGAGTGAGAAGGTCCACCGCTTTTTGCAAATTAATGACCTCTTCATCGACCAATTTCAGGGTCAAGGGGAGAGCTGTCTCCAGGCCGACAATTCCAAAACAGGCTTTGCTGAACTCAACCTGTTTGTCGGCAAGATCATGAGGCGCATGGTCTGTAGCGATGATATCAATGGTTCCATCTCTCAATCCTTCTTTGATCAACTCAATATCTTCATGAGTCCTTAAGGGAGGACTCATTTTAGAATTAGTATCATATTTGCGACAGGCTTCTTCCGTAAGAGTAAAATGATGCGGGGCCACTTCGCAGGTTACAGGGAGTCCTTTAGCTTTGGCCTGGCGAACTAGATCCACCGCTCCACCACTACTTATGTGTGCCACATGTAGACGCCCACCGGTTTTTTGCAACAAACTGATATCTCTAAAAACCATTATATCTTCTGCTTCCACAGGCATTCCCTTCAAGCCTAATTCTGTTGAGACAATGCCTTCATTCATGCAACCGTCGCGAGTCAGATCAAGAATTTCACTATGCTGGATACAAGGCAGGCCAAACATACGGCTATATTCAAAGGCTCTTCGCATCAACTCACTATCCATCACGGGTCTGCCATCATCAGAATAAGCGATACAGCCCGCTTCTTTTAATTCACCCATATCTGATAAGGTTTCGCCTTTTAGCCCTTTGCTGATAGCTCCAATGGGAAAAATATTTACTAAGCTGGTTTTTTTTGCCTGGGAGAAAATCAACTCTGTAACCGAGCAATTATCATTTACGGGCGAGGTGTTGGGCATGACTGCCACAGTGGAAAATCCGCCCGCCGCTGCGGAAGCACTGCCGGTTTCAATAGTTTCCTTATATTCATGACCTGGTTCTCTGAAGTGCACATGCATATCACAAAAACCAGGAGCCACAACACAATCCTTCGCATCAATAATGGGAAGGTTTTTAATTTTACTACCCGTTAATTTTCCCTGAGGCTCAACAGCTTCTATCTTTCCGTCAGAGATCAGGATATCAAAAGAGCCATCGATTTGATTAGCAGGATCAATAACCCGGCCATTTTTAATTAGGGTTTGCATTATTTTCCCCAAGTAATAGATAAAAAAGAGCCATTCTAATGGCAACCCCGTTAGTAACTTGATTTAATATGAGGGAGCGAGGACTTTCCATCACATCCAGAGCAATTTCAACACCTCTGTTCACGGGCCCTGGATGGATGATGAGAATGTCATCTCGCGCTTGAGCAAGCGTCTCTGAAGTAAGGCAAAAATAGTTTGAATATTCTCTCAAACTTGACAAAAGCCCTTGCTTTTGTCTTTCCAACTGAATACGAAGGACCATAACCACATCAACATCTTTAATTGCTTCAGAAAGGTTGTGACTAACCTCCACACCTAAACTCTCAAGTCCAAATGGAATGAGTGGGGGAGGGCCAACTACTCGGACTTTCATTCCCATGGTTTGCATCGCTCTAATGTTAGAACGGGCGACCCGACTATGAGAGATGTCACCTACAATTGCAACGGTGAGTCCTTCCAAATATCCTTTGTGGTCGCGAATTGTCAGCAGGTCGAGCAATGCCTGACTGGGGTGCTCGTGCGACCCATCTCCAGCATTAATGATGGGACAGCCCACGTATTGTGCCAGAAGTTCAGGCGCCCCAGAGCAATTGTGTCGAACCACTAATATATCTGGACTCATGGCTTCTAGATTGCGGGCAGTATCTATTAAGTTCTCACCTTTTACAGTACTGCTCGTAGAACCGGATATATTTATCACATCAGCGCTCATACGTTTTCCAGCTATCTCAAATGATGTTCTCGTGCGAGTGCTGGGTTCAAAAAAAAGGTTGATGATTGTTTTACCTCTAAGGGTGGGAACTTTTTTAATATCGCGCGTGGAAATTTCTTTAAGGGAATCTGCTGTATCTAGAATCTGTTGAATATCCTGTTTTGTTAACTCCTTGATACCCAGAATATTTTTGGTCGACAAAGGCATCAGTTGGACGACTCCTGAATTATTACCTTGTCCTCACCATCTTCTTCCGCCAATAAAACATGCACGCGCTTGGACTTGGCGGTGGGAATATTTTTCCCAACATAATCCGGCCGGATGGGTAGCTCACGATGGCCTCGATCTATCAATACTGCCAATTGGACGGATGAGGGACGTCCAAAATCCATGAGTGCATCAATCGCGGCACGAATGGTTCTTCCAGTAAATAAAACATCGTCACAGAGAATAATATTTTTACCTTCCAAAGCGAAAGAAATCTCTGTTTTTTTTAATTGTGGTTTATGAATTCCGTCCGCCAGGTCATCTCTATAAAGAGTGATATCCAGCACTCCATGATCTACCGTCACATTTTCTATTTCTTTTATTTTTTCTTTTAGTCGTTGGGATAGAACAACGCCCCGTGTCCGAATTCCCACTAGAGCTATATTTCCAGCACCATGATTGCGCTCCAGAATTTCATGAGAAATACGGCTGACTGCGCGGGATATATCTTTTGAATTTAGAATGGGTGAGTTCATGATGAATTAGGCAAAAAAAAACCTCCCCTAGGCATTAAAAGGCCTAAACAGGAGGTAATAATTTATTTTCAACAACTGACATGATTTTCCCTTGATAGCCTCACAGGACTATTTTAAAGAGTTATATTTATAGAACTATACTTTAAGTTTAAAGGGTAAGTCAAGCCTGATACCACTTTTATCTTGGTATAAATAAAACTTTCGACCTTCATCTCTAGAACCTCCCACAAACGAGGGATGAGATCCAAAAAGAGGACACAAAACATTGAATTCTCGTATAAAAATGGGATAATACTAAACATTACATAGTATACTTATGAAACAAATAAACATGCCCTGTGCCTGGTGTAAATTGTATTAGATGGCATTTATATTGAGAAAGATTATATAGAGTATCCAATGGATTTATCTGTAGTCTTAATTATATTGATATTGGTCATATTAGGTTTTGTGGTAATTTTTAAGAAACCTGACTCGAATGACAATATTGGCTCAGATACTAATTCAGGAGAAGGTTCCCCCTCCAAAAACGAATCCAGCTTTTCTTCTATTTTACCTTCCAGCTCTACCTCTGCATCTGGCGGTTCCAGTGGTGAAGGTAGTAGCCTGCTTAATCAGTTATCAATGATAAATGCCCGTAGTTTTCCGGCATTATCGAAAAACCAACTCCCCAATAAGACTCCAGCCTTTTTTGGAAGAAAGGACGCCATATTAGAAGTTATGGGCAGAAGTTGGGAAAATGGTGGCCCGATTTGCCTTTATGGAGAAAAAGGGGCTGGTAAAACTTCCCTGGCCATTGAACTTGCTCATCAATTGGCCCCCAAATATCCTGATGCCCAATTTTATATTGACTTAAAAGGTGTTGGAGACAAGCCTCTACATGTGAATAAGGCCATGGGTCAAGTTCTGCGCGCGTTCTTCCCCAAAGAGCCGATCCCCAGCGACCCGGCTGAACTGGTGCAACAATATGAGACAACTTTAAAGGGTAAAAGGGTGTTAATGCTTGTTGAAAATGCCACGAAACCGAGCCAGATTAAACGCCTTATGGTAGGTAAATCTGTTTTGATAATTTTCACAGCTGAAAATAAATTTTCTATTCCAGGTTCCTATTCCAAACCGGTTAAAGAATTATTCCCGGACGAAGCAGAACTTCTTCTTTTCTTTCTGGCTTCAAATACAAAACGTTGGGCAACTGAGATCATTGAGCTATGCGGATACTCCCCAATGGCAATAGCGCTTACAGGTTCATATATAAAAGCTAATCCTGATCTGTCGGTGGAGACATTGATTCGGGAACTTCGTGAAGAAAGACGGCTTTTAAAACCGGAGGGCGATGCTGACTCAGAGGATGATAAAAATAAAAAAGAAATAATAGATCGAAACGTGGACCCAGTTTTCAATATTGTTTTTAGAGATATGAGAAAGGAAACCGCACGATAAAGCCATTGAATACCTTGAGGAGGCTCAAAGTATTTCTAATAAACTCGGTCATGTCGGAGATGAAAAAACTTCAATGGATTTATTAGGCCAGTGTTGTCTGAGTACCGGCAACTATGAAAGGGCCATTGAGTGTT
>JABIXH010000081.1 GCA_018664975.1 Nitrospina sp.
TGCCTTTAATTTTGTGTAACCAGGGAAATGAATGGCTCATAGTTTTACTCTGATGAATTTTTTGACCCAGAACGGTTTTTGGATACTCCATTCTGGTTTTGAGATTAAACTCACTTCCCGTTCCAGAATGTGCAATATGAATTAATCGGCGCTTCCAAGCTTCGTTAAGCATTGATGACGTTCCTCCCCATATTGAAAACGATCAATCAGTGAATCGGGATGTGAGTTTGTGGCTCAACTCTCCGATATTTCCTGCACCGAGAGTCATGACAACGTCTCCCGGTTTAAGAATTTTTTGTAAGTGCGGAATCACAGAATCTGCGCTCCCGATGTATTCCACACCTTTATGTCCAAACTCTTTCACCCCTTCCGCTATTCTCTGCGAATCAATGCCTTCAATTGCTTCTTCACCAGCTGAGTAAATATCCAATAAAAGCAATTGGTCGGCATCGTTGAAAGAAGAGAAAAAACTTTCCATGAGGTGTTTCGTTCGTGAATAGCGATGAGGCTGAAAAATAATGACAAGCCTTCGGTCCGGCCAAACTTCTTTAGCTGTTGATAAGGTTGCCTGAATTTCTGCTGGATGATGACCATAGTCGTCAACAATTACCAAGGACTCTGACTGTTTCAGAATTTCAAACCTTCTCTGTACTCCAGTAAATGCTTTCAAAGAGTTGGCGATAGTCGGGAAATCCATTTTCAATTCCATTCCGACTGCGACGGCCGCTAGGGTGTTGCATACATTGTGTCGGCCTAGTGCACCGGACAACATTTTTCCCAACTTTTTACCCTGATGGTAGACCGTGAAATAAGTTTTCAATCCACTCACAGATATATTCCGTGCGGTATAATCGGCCTGAGATTTCAAACCATAAGTAATCGTTCGCTTTTCAATTCGAGGAAGCAGAGATTGGAGGTTGGCATCGTCCAGACATAATATCGCCGCACCATAGAAAGGAATCTTGTTTAGAAACTCCAGAAATGTAGATTTCATGTTTTGCATGGTGAGGTAAAAATCCATATGTTCTTCATCCAGAGTCGTCACCACAGCAATCGTAGGGGAGAGCTTGAGAAAAGAACCATCGCTCTCATCCGCTTCGGCAATGAGATATTGACTTTGCCCCAGTTTGGCGTGCCCGCCCATATTTTTGATTCTTCCACCAATAACTACAGTGGGATCCAGGTTGCCCGCTGTCAGAACCGATGCAACGAGTGAAGTTGTTGTGGTTTTCCCGTGAGTGCCAGCAATAGCGATTCCATGTTTCATCCTCATCAGTTCAGCAAGCATTTCAGCTCGGGGGATAACCGGTATGGATTGTTCACGCGCGGCCTGAACCTCAACATTGTTGTCATTGATAGCGCTGGATATGACCACAACATGTTTGCCTTTAACATTTTCCGCGCGATGGCTATGGCGAATGTCAGCACCCAGTTCCTTCAGATGATCGGTAACCCTGTTTGAAGAAGGGTCAGAACCGCTTACCTCGTAATCCTGATTGATTAGAACTTCAGCAATTCCGCTCATTCCCGAACCTCCGATCCCAATGAAATGGATCCGTTGTGTTTTTCCTAAAAACATGACAAAACATAATTCCCTTGAATTTTTCCGGCCCGGCCGGATTTTCCATTTGCATCTTCGAGTAATTCCATGCAGATTTGACGAACCTTTTCTGTGGCATCACGATTGCCTAACTGGTAGCTGTTCTTTTCCATTTCCTTTAGTCGCTCAGGGTCTTCCATAGCACCAATTATGGATTGGGCAATGCGTGGGCCTGATAATTCACTGTCGAGAACCATTTCACCTGCATTGGCAGAATTTAGTATTTGTGCATTTTTTTCCTGATGATTATGAGCCGCATGAGGATAAGGAATTAATACAGATACTTTTCCGCAAGCGGTTACTTCAGCCAGGGTTGTGGCGCCCGCCCGGCAAACGACCAGAGAGGCTTTGCGATATTGTTCCGCCATGTCATCAATAAACGGCCTGATATCATGAGAGAGATCGCTGGTTCCATATTTTTGTTTCACCATTTCATAATCACTTTCTCCAGTTTGGTGAGTGATATGAATATTCCCTCGCTTAGGAGCAAGAGATTCCAATGCATCCATCATTGCTAAATTAATGGAATGAGCCCCTTGACTACCTCCCAGGACTAGTACGCGAAAGAGTCCTCGCGGACCTTTGGGAGCTTCTTCCCGTGGTTGACAAATTTCTTCTCGAATCATATTTCCAGTGACCTCGACCTTTTCTTTAAGAAAGTACTTTGCGGAATCCTTAAAAGAAACTGCTACCTTATCGGCAATCTTTCCCAGCCATTTATTGGTGAGGCCGGGGATTGCGTTTTGCTCATGGATAAGAATGGGAACACGTAAAATCCATGCTGATAGCACAAGAGGGCCTGAAGCGTACCCGCCAACACCCACTACCAGGTCAGGGCGCTTTCTAATCAGGAAGCACATGGATTGGGCGGTGCCTATTGGCAACTTGACCCAGGATATCCAACGGCTGATATTCTTTTTTCCGATTAATCCTGCGGAAAAAATGGTTTTCAGCTCGAATCCTTCACGAGGAAGAACTTTTGCTTCGATACCTTTTTGGGTTCCCACAAATGAAACCTCAATATTCATATTGTTCCTCATTAGCGCTTTTGCTAGCGCAATTCCTGGAAAAAGGTGGCCACCTGTACCGCCACCCGCTATGACTACTCGTTTTCGCATTCAGTCATTGTCAATGCCTTACCGTTTGTTCTGAAATATTCAGAAGCACGCCTACTGAAAGCATGGTAATTAACATTGATGAACCGCCCATGCTGATGAAGGGCAGGGTTAATCCCTTTGTTGGAAGCAGACCTACGGTCACTCCCACGTTGATAAAAGCTTGAAACCCGATCAAAAGAGTCAGGCCAGTGGCTAAATGAGTTCCAAATGGATCTTTGGCTCTGCAAGCGGTAACAAAACCCCTCCAGATCAATATTGAAAAAAGAATAATAATTGCTGTTGTTCCCAAAAACCCCAGCTCTTCCCCAATAACGGAAAAAATAAAATCGGTGTGGGCTTCGGGAAGATAAAAAAGTTTTTGGTGACTTGCACCCAATCCTGTTCCCCAATATCCGCCCCGGCCAAAAGCGTAAAAGGACTGAATTGCCTGGAACCCGGCATTCGAAGGATCCTGCCAGGGATCTAGAAAAGCGATAATTCTTCGGGTGCGGTATTCTGCGCCAAGGATTGCGGTTGCTATAAATGGAATCAGCGCCAGTACGGAAAGAAACAGGAATTTTTTTCGTAAACCGGCGACGAAAAGCATGGCGAATGTGACCATGCAAATAATCACGGCTGTGCCAAAATCGGGTTGAAACAAAATCGGGATAAAAAAGAATCCCAGGACGACAAGATTGGGAAGGTAGCCGTAAGCGAAGTTCCTCAGCTTGTCTGCCCTTTTGACCAGAGATTTGGCAATAAAAAGTACCAGGGTAAATTTTGCCAATTCTGAGGGTTGAAACGAAAGCCCCCCCAAGGTCAGCCATCTTCGCGCTCCTCCCACTTCTTTGCTGACTTCGGGAAACATGACCGCGAGCAAAAGCAGAAAAGTTACCAGCATGATCAGGTAAGTGTGCTGATGAAATTTGTGATAGTCCATGTTCTTGACTACGAGTAAAACCGCTGTTCCCAGAAGACACCAAACTATTTGACGCTTGAGGAAATAATAGGAGTCGCCGTATTTTTCCAGGGCGTACACCGCGCTTGAACTGAAAACCATAACGATACCCACCAGAACCAGAACGGCTACTGTGATACCCATTAATGAATCCGCACTTTTTTCCTGATACGCTGTCAAAATTCATTACCCTTCCAGGTTGTTAACAATCGTTTTGAAACAGTTTCCCCTGTCCTCAAAATCTTTAAACATGTCAAAACTTGCACATGCCGGGGAAAGTAGAACAACATCACCATATTGAGCTTTGGCTTTTGCCAGATAAACGGCCTCTTCAAGGCTATCGCTTTCCTCATAACCAAAAGAACCGTTCAGAACCGCTTTAAACTTGCTTCGGGTCTCGCCGATGAGGATGAGATGCCTGACTTTTTGTTTAAATAGGTTTTTTAAGGGAGAAAAATCTGTCTCCTTATCTTTCCCGCCTGCGATGAGAACGATGGGGCGATCAAATGTATTTAATGATTTGCAAACAGACCCTACATTTGTGCCTTTGGAGTCGTTGACGAAATCTATGCCGTTTAAAGTGCGGACCCATTCCAGACGATGCTCCAGTCCCTCAAAGTTTTTCAGTACCCGCAGAACGCTCTCTTGCGGTACACCAAGAAGTAAAGCTGTGGCAACGGCCGGAAGAATGTTTTCGATCTGCCATTTAAGACCTTTGGATAAAGTTTCAAGGGATATGATTTCCCGCTCGCTGTTCTGAATTCGCGCGATTATTTTGTCACCACGTAAAAAGATTCCTTTATCCAGCTCCACTTGAGTACTGAAAAAAATACGTTCTGCCTGGATGTGCTCACCCATATCCCGGGTGATGGGATCATCCTGATTTAATATCAAAAAATCATCTTGAGTTTGATGGGCAAATATTTTTTCTTTTAGGCTAACGTAACTTCTGAGGTCTTTATGCCGATCCATGTGATCGGGGCTAATATTCAGAATGACTGAAACTATCGGGTGAAGTCCTGAGGTAGCTTCCATTTGAAAACTAGAGACCTCGAGAACTCTGTAGTCCACAATGCCCTGATCCAGCAAAGAAATAAAAGGGGTCCCCAGATTGCCTCCCGAGTGCACAGTTTTTCCGGATTGTCGAATGATCTCAGTAATCAGGCTGGTGCAGGTGGACTTGCCGTTAGTCCCGGTAATTGCAACGATAGGGGCGGTATTGAATCGGCTCGCCAGTTCAATTTCGCTGATAATTTCGACCCCAGCTCGACTGGCGTTTTGGAGGAAGGGAGAGTGAATATCCACTCCCGGACTCAATACTATCAATTCGGCATCGGAGGCGGGTTCGGAATTTTGGAAAACAGTATTCACATCAGCGCTTAACTGTTTCACGAACTTCAATAGTTGCTCGCGAGGTTTGCTATCCATCACCGTGACAGAAGCTCCGCGCTGAGAAAGAAAATTTGCGACAGCGACCCCCGTTTTGCCAAGTCCAATAACCGATAGATTTTTATTTTTAAGTTCCATATTCATCTGAGTTTCAGGGTGCTGAGACTGATCATGGCTAATACCACCGCTACAATCCAAAACCGCACAATGACCTTGGGTTCCGACCATCCCAACTGTTCAAAATGATGGTGAAGCGGAGCCATCTTGAAAAAACGTTTCCCACCTGTGTATTTGAAATAACCGACCTGGATGATGACGGACAATGCCTCAATCACAAAAATTCCGCCTACAAGAATCAGCAGAAGCTCATGTTTAACGATCACCGCAATGGTGCCCAGCAGTCCCCCTAAAGATAAGGACCCGACATCGCCCATAAATATTTGAGCGGGATAAGAGTTGAACCATAGGAAACCCAGGCTTGCCCCAAGAACTGCAGAACTGACTACAGCAATTTCTCCCGCGTCTTTGATGAACTGAATACGAAGATATTCTGCAAAATTGAAATGACCACAGATATAAACGATGCCGGTATAAGTAAGGGTCGCAATGATGATGGGGCCGATCGCCAAGCCATCTAATCCATCAGTCAGGTTGACTGCATTGGAAGTTCCCACCATTATAAATACAATGAAAATCAGGTACCCAAACCCCAGATCTGGTTGAAAACTTTTAAAGAAAGGAACGGACAAGCGTGTGGCATATTCTGCGCGTGTTGGATCGAAATACAGCAAGTAAATTCCAATCGCTAAACTCAGCAAGACCTGAAGTACAATTTTTTCTTTTGCGGTGATGCCTTTCCCTCGCCTTAACTTCAAGATATCGTCACGAAGTCCGATGGCTCCAAACCCAAGAGCGGAAACGAGAACAACCCAGATATATTGATTGCTCAAGTCGGCCCAAAGCAGGGTAGAGCATCCGAACGTTGCCAAAATAAGCAGTCCGCCCATTGTTGGAGTACCAGATTTGGAGCTGTGATGCTGTGGACCGTCACTTCGAATTTTTTCCTGTATCTCAAATTTTTGCAAAACACGAATCACTAGACTGCCCAATAGAAGACTCAATATCAAAGCCGTCACCCCGGAATATGCAGACCGGAAGGTAATGTACTTAAAGACATTGAAAATTGAATAATCCGAACTGAGCGGATAAAAAAAGTGATAGAACATAATTAATTCTTATTTGTGCTAAAAATTTGTAATATTTTTTCCATGGCAGAACCTCGCGAGCCTTTGAACATTACACAATCTCCGCTCTTGGCTTCACGAATTAAATATTCTGCCGCCTCCTGATGCTCTTTAAATTCCAGAACTTGAATTTTCTCTCCAGCAAGAGCTTGAACTCTTTTTGCGGAAAGGCTCGCCAATTCCCCCACAGTGACTAGAATGTTTACTTTAGATCGGGAGATTTTTTCGCCTAAATTTTTATGTGCTGGTAAGGACAGGTCCCCCAACTCAAGCATGTCTCCAATAACAAAAATTCTCCGACCTTGGGTTTGGAAGTTATCCAGAGTTTTTAATGCCTCAGTCATGGAACGAGGATTTGCATTGTATGAATCATTAATGAGATCAACTCCCTTATGCCTTGTCAGTTCGTTGCGCTGAGACATGCGTTGGTAGTTTTCCAGTCCGCGAGTCATTGCATCTCCCTGGATTCCCATTGAGTATCCGGTGGCCAATGCGGCCAGCGTGTTATAAATGTTGCAGTAACCAAGATAAGGGAGGTGGACGAAAAAAGTTTTGTCGAAAAGTTTGACTTTGAATCGAAAACCCAGGTTATCCTTGCTTTCTATTTCGCTCGCTCGCACATCTGCAGGTTGGTCTATGCCAAAAGTAACGGTTCTGGCGCGAAGCGACTGCGCTAGCTCCAAAACCAGAGGATCATCGGCGTTGACAATGGCTGTTCCTTCTTTCGTCAGCGAATCGAATAACTCCCCTTTCGCAGATTGAATATTTCTGAGACTTTTCAATTGCACCAGATGTCCTTCGGATACATTGGTAATAACGCCGATATCCGGTTGCGCGATCTCGGCAAGCCTTTTAATCTCTCCTGCCGCGCTCATGCCCATTTCAAGGACTCCCACTTCCTGCGATGGCTCCCTCTCCAGAAGAGTTAGAGGCAGGCCTATATGGTTGTTCAGATTGCCCTGAGTCTTCAGAGTCTTGAATTTGGTTTCCAATATTGAAGCGATCATTTCTTTGGTAGTTGACTTCCCATTTGTTCCAGTAACGGCAACGACCTTGAAAGGAAATCTCTTTCTCTGGTAGCTTGCCAAGTCCTGCAAAGCTTTAAGCGTGTCAGAAACCTGAATCACAAAAGGCTCTCCTATAGCCTGGCCACTGTTACCCGATAATTTGTTTGGCTCAGAAAGAATAATTCCCGCCGCTTCTCTGGAAATGACATCAGACAGGAAATCATGCCCGTCAAAGCGCTCCCCTTTGATGCACACGAATAATTCCCCCTTTGAGACCGTCCGGGAATTTATAGATACTCCTCGGAACGGATAATCCGGGTTTCCTTGAAGGAGTTTTCCTTCAATCGCATTGATACAATCTTTTGCCTGGCCTTCCATCAGTGGCTTCGCTTTCTTAAAGCAGATCGAGCGATCTCCCGATCATCAAAGTGAATGGTTTGTGTTTCCAGAACCTGGTAATTCTCATGACCCTTTCCCGCAATGAGGACCAAATCGTTTTTTTCAGCACTTTGAATGGCGCATTCAATGGCATCCTTCCGATTAATGATTACTGTGTAATCGTCATCCTTGCAGGCAGAGGCCGGAACACCCTGGAGGATGTCATCTATGATTTGTTCCGGGTCTTCTGTTCGAGGATTGTCAGAGGTGATGATAGAAAAATCCGCTTTACTTAATACAGCTTTTCCCATAGCCTTTCTTTTTCCCTTGTCCCGGTCCCCGCCACAACCAAACACCACAATTAACCGGCCCTCAGTAAAATCTTTTGCCGCAGAAATAGCGTTGGAGAGCGCGTCATCCGTATGCGCGTAATCCACCAGAACAGAAAACCCATGGTCGTTATCAATGCGCTCGAATCTGCCAGGGATAGGTTGAATATGACGGAACGCTTCTTGAACCTTTTCCAGGGGAACACCCTGAACCATAGCGCCCGCCCCAGCAGAGAGCAGGTTGTGAACATTGTGCCGCCCTAGAAGATTCGAACGGATTTCTCCCGCGCCAAAAGGAGTTTTCAGGGTAAATTCGCAACCCGATCTGGTGAGAACAATATTCTCAGCCTTGAAATCTGCATTACGGTCAATGCCAGTGGTGAAGAGACCCGCTTTAAATTCATCAGCAAATTCTCGCCCGACCGAGTCATCGATATTTAAAATCGGATGCTCAACATTGTTTTCCAAAAAAAGTTTTTTCTTGGCATTTTTGTAGCGGTCCATATCACCATGAAAATCCAAATGGTCACGACTCAGATTGGTAAAAATTCCCACCTTAAAATTCATGCCATGAACACGACTTTGATGGAGTGCATGAGAAGAGACCTCCAGAAAACAATTTTCAACTTTTTCCTCGATCATTTGGCGGAGCATTCGGTTCAAGTCCAGAGACTCAGGTGTGGTGACAGTTGCCGGAAAAACTTTGTCATCGTAATGATAATTGATGGTACCGATGACTCCTGTTCGAACATCTTCTGCCCTAAACACAGCCTCAAGAATATAGGCTGTTGTGGTTTTCCCATTTGTACCGGTGATACCTGTCAAGGCAATTTGTTCTGAAGGGTGTTGATAGAAATTAGCACTGGCAATTGAAAGCGCTTTCCGGGAATCTTCGACACACAGAGCTGTTACATTACGCGAACCCAAACCAAGTCCATTTAAAGATTCGAGAGGTGTTTGTGTAATAAACGCCGATGCTCCTTTGCTAATTGCATCTTTTATGAATTCACTCCCATCCCAACTTTCTCCAGGAATGGCCGCAAACAAGGTATCAGGCCCCGCTTTTCTTGAATCGTAGACGATTTCGCGAATAGCCCGGTCCATGGTTCCCAAAATATTGTTGATGGGCAAACCCAGGATTAAATGCGATAGTTTTTGTCCAGTATTATCCGCCACGTTCAGGTATCCATTTTCAGGAAAAGTCAGCCATTTTGTTGAACTCGTTGATTCCATCAGGCTCGATCGAGAATAAAAACACGTTCTTTACTTGACGGAACGTTTAAATAACGTAACGCCTTTTTTGCAATTTCCCGGAATACGGGGGCCGCCACAACACTTCCCCAATGCAATCCCTTGGGGTTGTCGATCATCACTAAAATTACAAGGCGCGGAGAATCTGCCGGAGCAAAACCGATAAAAGAAGAAATAAATTCTGTTTTGGAGTAGGACTGAGTTTCTGAATTATATTTTTGAGCCGTCCCCGTCTTGCCTGCGACATCAAATCCTTCCAGTGCCGCCTTTTTCCCGGTACCCGTTTTCACAACCGACTTGAGAACTTCAATCAATTGACGACTGGTTTTTTCGGAAATAACCCGGCGGATTTTTTCAGGCTTAAATTGCTTGACTACACGCTCGCCCTTAATCAGCGCATGGGTGATATGAGGTTGCATAAGGTTGCCGCCATTGGCAATAGCCGCCATAGCGCTGACCATTTGAATAGGGGTTACGGCGATCTCGTGACCAAACGAAATTGAAGCGAGAGAAAGTTGGTTCCAGTCCTTTTGTTTCTTGAGCTGTCCCGCAGATTCACCGGGAAGCGATAAACCGGATTTTTCACCGAACCCGAATTTTCGGATGTACTCATAAAAGGGTTCTTTACCAACTTGTTGGGCAATTTTGATTGCTCCGATATTGCTGGACTTGGCAATAATGTCCTGCATGGTCAGCCAGCCAAATTTGTGATCGGAAGCTTCACCGATATGGACGTTTCCAATTTTCATCTTTCCATTTTCGCAGAAGAAAATATCTTGCGGTCTTGCCAATCCCTTATCCAAGGCGGCGGCGGCGACAATGGGCTTGAATATCGATCCGGGTTCGTAAGAGCTGGCGATGATATTGTTTTTCCAGGATTGCTGAGGAAACGCTCCGTAGCGATTTGGATTAAATTGTGGAACGTTGGCCATCGCATAAATTTCCCCGGTATGAGGATTCATAACCACGGCCATTCCTGAGTCCGCTTTAAAATGTTCTACCTGTTTTTTTAAATGGTACTCGGTGGTGAACTGGATAACTTCATCCAGTGTAAGGGCCAAGTCATAATTTCTAGGATTCGAGTTCCGCAATCCCTCGACAGATTGAATGTTTCTTCCGCGCGCATCGCGCTCCATTACCTGTCGAAATGTGGTTCCTTTCAGCTTAGATTGATAGGCATGTTCGATTCCGGCAAGGCCCTGATTGTCCATTCCAACAAATCCCAGGACGTTAGCCGCAAGCTCTCGTTTGGGATAAAACCTTTTTTGCTCAGACACATATCCTACGCCAGACAAATCGGATTTTTTCAACTCCGCAACTTCATGGAGGGGGCATTTTCGTTTGATCCATACGAAATGTTTTTTAGAGGAAATTTTTTTGCGTACTTGATCGGGGTCCAGCTTCAGAGCCGCCGAAAGGATGCGGGCGGTAGTTTTTCTATCCAATATTTCCGAAGGGTTTACATAAACCGATTCCACTTCGACATTACGCGCGAGTTCGTTTAAGCTTCGGTCGTAAATTATTCCTCGCCCGAAATGTGTTTTGACTGTGCTCAGGTACTGTTTTTCAGACTTAGCCACCAAAGTGTCGTGCTGAATGATCTGTAGGAAAGCGAGCCGCGCAATCAATGCCCCTACAAATAGGAAGAGCAACACTGAGACGATCTTTATGCGGACTTTAATCCCGTCCCTAAATGTTCCTGCGGTCTGTTTATTTTGTTTTGCCATGACGGTTATTTCAGGAAAATGGTGATAACCTTGTCTTCACCAGGTTCTTTCATCCCCACCTCGCTTTTTGCGAGGCGATAAACACGGTCCAGAGATCTAAGGCTTTCGCGTTCAAGATTGAGCAGGCGGTTTTCTTTCAACAGCACTCTATGTTCCCTGGCCAGGTCCTGATATTCATAGGCCAGTTTGATTTTCTTGACATTGGGCCAAACCAAGGCTAATGCCCCAAGCATGAACAGGATGGAGATCGAAATAACCATCCATAAATCTTTAGAGGAAACATGGAGCCAGCTCTTAGCAAGCCTACTAACCCCATCAAACATAAACCCTTTCCGCGACCCTTAATTTTGCGCTTATTGATCTAGGGTTTTGCGCCACTTCTTCTTCTGAAGGCACAAGCGGTTTACGAGTTAAAATTTTTAAAGTTTGCACTCTCCCGCATACACACCTGGGTATTTTAGGAGGACAGGAACAACCTTTCTGCTCGTCTCGAAAAAACGTTTTCACAATCCGGTCTTCCAGAGAGTGGAATGAGATCACTACCAGACGGGCGGTTGAATTGAGAAGGCCAACCACATCCTGTAAAGCTGATTTCAATTGCTCCAGCTCATCGTTGACCGCTATCCTCAATGCCTGAAACGTTCGTGTTGCAGGATGGATCCGCGAATGACGGGGCGAGTTGACCACTTTCGCTACGAGCCGGGACAGTTGGCCGGTTGTGATAATGGGGCGCTCTGTCTGTTCTTTGCGAATCGCACGGACGATTCGCTTTGAGTAACGTTCTTCACCAAAATTTTTAATAATGGACACTAGTTCTATGTCAGAAAGTTTTTCCAAAAGTTCTGCGGCAGAAGTTTTCTGTGAGGAGTCCATTCGCATATCAAGCGGGCCATCATGCTGTATGCTGAAACCACGCCCGGGTGTATCCAATTGTGGGGAAGAGACACCCAAATCCATCAGCAGTCCAGCTATAGAAGTGATCCCGTTTTGAGCCGCAAGACTTTTAATATCACCCAGGTTGCCGTGGGCGAGAGTCACTCTGTCTCGGAAAGGGGACAGTCTTTCCCCGGCCCGTTCTATCGCAGAGCGGTCCCGGTCAACGGCAAATACCCGGATCTCAGGTGCAGAATTTTTAAGGATGAATTCCGTATGACCTCCATCCCCGAGTGTGCCATCCACGATTACTCCCTCCTTGTGAATATTCAGGTAATGAAGCACTTCGTTTTTCATTACTGGTTCGTGGTACGCTGGCATAATATTTTGGTTGCTCCATTGATGGCTTATGTCGATGGAATGCCTTTACGCTTCTCCCTGCTTGGACCATTCCTCAGGGGACCAGACCTCAAAAGTTTTGGACATTCCCACCAGGATGGCTTCTTTATTCAGCCCTGCAGTTTCTCTCTGGTTTGCAGGGAGTAAAATTTTTCCAGATTTCATTTCGCATTCCGTTGCCCTGGAATAAAACTCGCGCAACCGGTTTCGATCCGATTTATCAAAAGCGTTTAAGTCACTCAACTTAGCCTCATTTTCAGACCATTCGTTTTGAGGAAAGACAACGAGATAATGGTCCATCACACACACCACCAGTTGTGGGCCATACTGTTCCAGCGCACTGCGAAATTTTGCAGGCACATTGAAGCGGCCCTTGTCGTCCAGACTGATGTTGTAGGTACCTAAAAAACTGTTCATTTTGCTGTGTTAACCCATTGCGTATAACTTTGACATAAAATTACATTTTGAGACACTTTCGTACACAATCCTAACATAACGCGACAAACTGTCAACTGAAAAGGAGAAAAAAATTAATGAAAATCTATGCCGGAGGAAGTGGGCTAACTTTTTATGTAAACAGGGGTTGATCGGTTTCTAATGGGGGGTGAAATTGCATTAAATTGAAGGAGAGGCTAAACCAGAGAATGACACCGCTATTATCGGAACCTTATAAAGAAGCGATTTTCGGGAAGATTGGGCAAGAGGAAGGTGAATCGGGCTAAAAATATGCTTATTGGAGTTGGTTCATTATATATACAATTCCTCCTTCACGAGTTTTTGGGCTGGAATTATTTATCCCTTTCCTTTTCAATGGATTTGCTTTGACAAGGTTAAATTCTGGATGCTACTATAAAAATAACGCAATAAACCAATGAAATTCTTTTGCCAGAGGATGCAGGTCGGTTATGAATCAGAAAAAAGTTAAATTTATGGTAGGTAGCTTGCTGATTGTTGGTGCCATCGGTTATTTAATAACTATGGGTATTAGCAATACCTCGCAATATTTCTTTACCGTGGATGAATTGATGAGCCAAAAAGTCTCCTTTGCCGGGGCGGGATTAAAAGTAAAAGGCAATGTGGTGAACGGTTCTATTCAAAGAGATCCCAATGATTATTTAAATGTGAATTTTTCCATCGAGGAGAAGGATGCCTCGTTAAAGGTAGCTTATCAAGGGGTGACGCCGGATATGTTTATAGATGGCGGTGAGGTGGTGGTCGAAGGGACTTTAGGGAAAGATGGAGTTTTTCATGCCAACACTTTATTGACCAGTTGCCCATCAAAATATGAAGCTGAAAAAGAGGCTGGAAAAATGCACCCTGGAAAATTTCCTGATGCTGACAATTATCAGAAACCGGGCCTCAATAAAGCGGAAGCCTTGCCGAAAACAACGATCTGACCTTCCTTTAAAATCAAGAACCCAGTTATCCCGAATTAAAGCGGGGGCGTCTGTATAGAAATCATGAACGATATTGGTGAGTTTACATTATTGGTGGCTCTGGCAACAGCTCTCTATGGCTGTGTTGCCTATGTTATGTCTGCGCGGGGAAACCGCATTGACCTGTACCTTAGTGCAGACAAGACCCCATTTATAGTCTGGGCGTGCGTTACCATCTCCTCTATATGTTTGTTGAGGGCCTTTCTCACCGATGACTTTAGCCTGCAATATGTTTGGGCCTATTCAAATCGTGAACTCGACACATTTTATAAAGTTTCCTCATTTTGGGGTGGGCAGAAAGGATCCCTTCTTTTCTGGGCCTTGCTTCTCAGTTCCTACATGGTGGTGGTTTATTTTCAAAACCGGAGTAAAAACCTCAGAGTGGTTCCGTATGCAATGGCAATCATACTCGCTATCTTGGTGTTCTTTCTTTTTCTGATTAACTTCTCGACCAATCCCTTTGAGAGAATCCCTCTTCCTCCAGAAGATGGGCGGGGCCTGAATCCGCTTCTACAAAATTACTGGATGGTGATTCATCCCCCAACATTATATTTGGGATATGTAGGCTTTACGGTTCCTTTCGCATTTGCCGTGGCGGCCTTAATCAGTAAAAACCTGGATGATGGATGGATTCGCATGACGCGGAAGTGGACTTTGATTTCCTGGTTTTTTCTTTGCATGGGCAATCTGTTTGGAGCTTCCTGGGCGTATGTCGAGTTGGGTTGGGGCGGTTACTGGGCTTGGGACCCCGTTGAGAACGCCGCATTCATGCCTTTGTTGATCGCAACAGCATATTTGCATTCGGTGATGATCCAGGAAAAAAAGGATATGATGAAAGTGTGGAATATGTCCCTGGTCCTTCTAACTTTTGCGATGACAATTTTTGGAACGTTTATCACCCGGAGTGGACTCATTCAATCCGTTCATACCTTTGATGAAGCAACCCTGGGATATTACTTTCTGGCCTTTCTTTTTGTGGTCATTGTCGCTTGTACCGTCTTGATTATTTCACGGCTCCCTTTATTAAAAAGCGAGAACGAGTTGGACTCGTTTTTATCTCGAGAGAGTAGTTTTTTGTTTAATAATCTGGTTTTGTTAGGAATTGCCTTTGCGACTTTTTGGGGAACCATTTTTCCCATTATTTCAGAAGCCGTGCGAGGTGTGAAGATTACTGTTGGACCACCATTTTATAATCAAGTCAACGTCCCTATCGGGCTTGCTCTTTTGGCACTCATTGGTATCGGTCCTGTTATTGCCTGGCGTCGAGCCACATTTTCAAACCTGAAAAAGAACTTTTTAAAACCGGTTCTCGTTGCAATTGTGTTAGCCGTGGTGTTGCTTCCGGTTATTCCTTTAGGAAGCAGGACGGAGATTTATACCTACATAACCTTTGTGCTTTGTGGTTTTGTGCTGACCAGTATCCTAACTGAATTTTACAAGGGAACGGTTTCAAGAATGGGTTTGCATGAAGAGTCAGTTTTTGGAGCATTGGCGACCGTGACCTGGCGCAACAAAAGGCGCTATGGGGGTTACACCGTTCATATTGGTGTGGTGCTTATTTTTGCTGGAATAGCCGGGTCGCAGGCTTATGGGACGCATACAGAAAAGCATCTGCAACTGGGTGAATCTTTTGAAATTAGAGGCTACACGATCAGGTATGAAAAACTTGTTGCGGTGGAGGCCACCAATATTAAAACCCGAATCATTGCCCAGCTTGCGGTAGAGCGTGATGGTAAACATTATTGGACGGGCCATCCTGAAAAAGAATTTTATAAAGGCCAGAATCAGCCAGTTTCCGAAGTGGATGTGCTTTCAACCTGGAAGGAGGATTTATATATGATCCTCGCTGATTTTCGGGAAGATGAGTCGGCCACGATAAAAGTGTATGTGAATCCAATGGTGAGCTGGATGTGGACGGGTGGATGGATCATTGCTTTTGGGTCCATGATATCCATGTGGCCAGATCGACTGGAGCAACGGCGACGCCTGGAAAGAGTTCGCAGGCAGGAACAGTTGTTTCCTGCACCGGCACAGGAGTGACCCAATGCGAAATTTAAAAATATTGATAGGATTTCTTTTGATGGCCTGGATTTCAATAGGCCAAGTGTCTCCAGCCGGGGCCGGAGCGCTTTTGCAGGATCTTGAAAATGCCTTGATGTGCAAATGTGATGACAAGTGTGGAAAAGTTTTATTAAATTGCACCTGTTCCACATCTGATAAAACCCGGGCCAAATTTTCAAAAATGTTGGAATCTGGGCTTACCGTTGATCAAATCATAAAAATGCAAGTGGATGAATATGGTGAAACCATTTTATCCGCACCTACCAAATTTGGATTCAATCTCACAGCCTGGATGACCCCGTTTGTAGCCTTGGTTGCCGGAGGCTTTGGGGTTCGTAAAATTCTTCTCGCCTGGGTGGGAAAAAAGAGTGGTAGCGATACCACAGAGCCTGCTGAGGACGAACCTGAAATTTCAAAAAAATATTCAAAGCGTTTAAAAGATGAATTAGACGGGATCGAGTTATAGGAATGGGATTCATCCACTTCTTAGAGTTGATCCTGGTTGTTGCAATCCTGCTGATTGTGGGTATTCCGCTTTTTGGGAAATTGAAGCTCTTGAAGCTGGTAGAAAAGGTGGACCCGGGCAGTGACCAATATAATCATCTTTTAGTGCGTAAGGAAGAAACGCTGATTTCCATAAAAGAACTGGAGTTCGATTTCAATACGGACAAGATCTCTGAGCCTGATTATAAGGAACTTCGCCATAAGCTGGAAAAAGAGGCAGAGAAAATCCTGGAGCATCTGGACCGGTTGGAGCAGGAACGCAGAAAAAACAAATCCTATAAATCCGCTTAAACCTGAAGCGATTGTTTAGCGGGCGCCTCTATTGAGAATGGTAGATAACCACAATCCCTCCGATTCTGCAATTGAAGTTCGTGATCTACGAAAAGAGTTTGGCGTCCTTAAGGCCGTGGATGGTATTAGCTTTGATTTGAAGCGTGGGGAATTTTTATCCGTATTTGGTCCAAACGGAGCAGGCAAGACTACTCTGATTAAGATACTTGCTGGGTTGACTCGGCCTTCATTTGGAACTGCCCGGGTTGCCGGATATGAAGTTGAAGAGGGGAAGTCGGAAATGCGGCGCGAGATTGGAGTCATTTCCCACTCCACCGCTTTGTATGCGGATTTGACGCCCATGGAAAACCTGATATTTTTGGGCAAGATGTATGGGCTGGAACGCCCAAAGGAATCAGCCCTAATGGTTCTTGAAGATGTGGGGCTGGCACCGCGCAGAAACGACCGCGTCAGAACTTTTTCTCGAGGAATGTTGCAACGGTTATCTATTGCCCGTGCAATCCTGCATGACCCTTCCATATTATTTCTGGACGAACCCTTCACTGGCTTGGACATCCATGCCTCTAATGTGCTCAAGGAGCAACTTCAAGCATTGCATAATAAGAAGAGAACCATATTGATGACCACTCATGATATTTCCTGTGGGCTGGAGATGTGTGACAAGGTGGCCTTGCAGGTTATGGGTCGGTTTGCTTTTTTTGAGGATGTGGAGGAGGTTAGTAAGGAAAATTTTGAGACGATGTATTTTGATGCGGTGCGGAATAACCAGTTTACCATGGGCATTCGCAATTCCTAGGCAGGTTGCTAGAGCCTGTTAAACTGAGATGATTTTTTGTCAGCTAAATAGAGTATTGATGTTACTACTGGCGGCTCGCCGGATAAATCTATGAACCTTTTTTTAAGTCAAATTTCGGCGATTGTATGGAAAGATTTTGTAACAGAACTCAAGACACGAGAACTGTTAAGCGCGATGTTCATCTTCGCATTGCTGGTAATTCTGATATTTATTTTTTCCGTAAATCTGAGTGTTGTCAAAGCCAATGAAGTGGGGCCGGGAATTTTATGGGTGGCATTTTTGTTTTCCGGAACGATTGGTCTGAATCGTTCCTTCATGCTGGAAAAAGAAAATGGATGCCTAATGGGTTTAATATTAGTGCCTGCAGATCGAACGGCTATTTATTTCGGAAAACTGATCAGTAATTTTGTTTTCTTGTCCATTATGGAATTGTTCATCTTGCCTCTGTTCATGATTTTTTTTAATATTGATCTTTTGGCGCATCTACTACCACTTTTGCTTGTTATATTTTTGGGGACTCTGGGCTTCTGTGCCCTGGGAACCTTGCTATCTTCATTAGCGTCAAATCTTAAAACTCGGGAAATCATGTTGCCGATTTTGCTCTATCCTCTTCTAGTTCCTATTGTTATCGGGGTAGTTCGTATGACAGGGCAGGTACTGGCTGGGGAACCCCTATCGGAAATGATGAACTGGATTGGTTTGACGGCTTCCTTTGATATCATTTATATTGGTGTCTCCATTATGACCATCGACCATATTCTGGAGGAGTGACGGAATGGATAACCTGGGATTTTTATTTGCGGCCAATGCGTTTGTATGGGGCGGTATTATTTATTATGTATATACCCTCAAGCAACGCAACCGCGCCCTTGAAAAGGATCTGGAATTGCTGAAAGAAACCCTGAGCAAAGAAGGGTGATAATGAGCTCTGATGAAATAGAAGAAAATGAGGAGGAAGGAAATATCCTTGTCTGGTTGACTGGGCTGGTATTTCTTGCGGCGATGATCGCGATTTTTATTTATGTCCCCACCGAAAAGACGGAGGGCGTAGTTCAGCGAATCATGTATTTTCATATCCCCTGTGCCTGGCTTTCATTTTTTGCGTTCTTTGTCGTCTTTATTTGTTCCATTCTGTTTCTGTGGAAGAAAGACAGAGAGTGGGACATTTATTCCCATGCCTCGGCAGAGATCGGAGTGATTTTTTGTTCCCTGGTCTTAATCACTGGGCCGATTTGGGCCAAGCCGATTTGGGGTGCCTGGTGGGTTTGGGACGCACGCCTTACCTCTACCTTGATATTGTGGTTGATTTATGTGTCTTACCTAATGCTTCGGGCGCAAAGCGATGCCGGTTCCATGCGGGCTCGTTATGCCGCAGTGCTTGGTATTGTCGGGTTTCTGGATATTCCTCTTATCCACTTTTCTGTGCTTTGGTGGCGGGCATTCCATCCTCAACCCAAAGTTATTACCAGTGAAGGGATTGGTAAGGGAATGGACCCTACCATGCTGGCAACGCTCGGAATTTCCTTGTGTGCTTTCACCTTGCTTTATTTTCTGTTGATGGGTGTGCGGGTGCGGCAAGAAAAATTAAAGGATGAAATTGACCGCCTTAAAAGGGAAAAGATTTATTCGTCTTAAGGATGGATTGCTGGGCCTGTTGATCCTTGTCGCTGCGATTCTCCTTTTGCTCCGTTTTCAAAAAACCGGACCGGGAAATCCGGAATTAGAGACCAACCTGAACCAGTTTAAGCCGGAAGCAGGATATCTGGCACCCCGGTTTACTCTGAGAAATCTCAAGGGAAATCTTGAAGGGCTTGACGATCATTCCGGCAAGGTAATCATTGTTAATTTCTGGGCTACCTGGTGTGTCCCCTGCGTTAAGGAAATGCCTAGCTTTGAAACTTTATACCGCCGCTATCGCTCGAGAGGGTTGACTCTTCTAGCGATCAACCTCGATAAAGACGATTTTTCCAAAGTCCAGAAGTTTGTGGATAAATACAATTTATCTTTCCCTGTTTTACTGGATACAGATGGGGTAGCGGAAAAACTCTACCCGTCTTTTACCATTCCATTCACCTACGTGATCGATAAACAGGGAAGGGTGGCCGCTCGTGTCGATGGTGCCAAGGACTGGGAATCGTCTGAAACGTTCGAGGCGGTAGAGCATCTTTTAAAACAATAATTGGATGAATTTTATGACAAATGAAAAAAAAGCCCAGTTAGCTAATGAAAGTTTTTATGAAGCCTTTAATAAAAGGGATATTGAGGGCATGAAACAGATTTGGGGAAAGGACGAATGTATAACATGCGTTCACCCTGGTTGGCCTCCTCTTAAAGGGTTTGAACCGATCCTGAATAGCTGGGCAGGTATTTTTGAGAATTCAGGCGATATGGAAATTCGAATTTCTGATGTGCAGGTGCTGGCTTCTGCAGATTTGGCCTGGGTTTCCTGCACCGAGAAGCTTTTTACAATTGCTGAAAGTGGGGTGCTGGTTTCACAGGTTTTTGCTACCAACTTGTTTCATATTGAGGGTGAGTCCTGGAAAATGGTCATGCATCATGCTTCTCCGGTCCCTGCCGCAAGGGAGACAAAAGATGCATCGAGAAACTAATGACAGGGTCTATGACTTTAGCTAACTAAGCTAGAATTAATGTTTCAATAAACATGCGACATGATGGTTTGGAGCGACTTCCTTAAGGGGAGGTATTGTTTCTTCACATCGTTTTTCCTTTATGGGGCAACGATTTTGAAAAGCGCAACCTTGTGGGAGGATTGCTGAAACGGGAATGTCTCCCTTCAGGACTGTTTTTTGTTTGATGTGCCCAAAACCCAGGCGGGGTATAGCGTTAAGCAAGGCTTGGGTGTATGGGTGCTGAGGCGAATCATAAATTTGTTGGCTGTCGGCGATTTCAACGATTTTCCCAAGATACATGACTGCTACCCGATCGCAGAAATACTCTACCACCCCCAAATCATGAGAAATGAATAAGTAAGAGATATCAAGCTCTTCTTTTAAGTTAAGCAAAAGGTTAATGACCTGAGCTTGTATAGAAACGTCCAAAGCAGATACCGGCTCATCGGCCACAATCAGCTTGGGATTTAAGGCTATGGCTCGGGCAATTCCCACTCGCTGTAACTGGCCTCCGCTCAATTCGTGGGGGTATCGGGTAAAGTAATCGGATGTCAATCCCACTTGTTCTAAAAGCTGTGTGGCGTTTTCGATATTTTCTTTCTTATTTTTGAAACCATGGATTTCAAAAGGTTCTTGCAGGATATGGCCGATTCGCCTTCCCGGATTGACAGAGGAATACGGATCCTGAAAAATAATCTGCATTTCCTTTCTTAAGTTTCTCATCTCTGTTTCTTTGAGTTCGAGCAAACTTGTTCCGCAAAATCTCACTTTTCCTGAAGTTGGTTCAATCAGTCGAAGCATGGTTCGGGCCGCTGTAGATTTACCACATCCACTCTCTCCCACGAGTCCCAGTGTTTCGCCTTTATGAAGGGTGAACGAAATTCCATCTAATGCGAGAATGGGTGTGGATGAGGCTTCAAGAAATTTTTTCTCTGGAAGAAAGTGTTTCTTGAGGTTCTCGACTTCCAGCAATTTATCTGTATTCATAATGACCCTGGTTCCAGATGACAACTAACCTGCCGCTGGGTTTCAACCTGACGCAGTGGGGGATTTTGAGTTTTACATGCTTCCATGGACCAGACGCAACGGGGATGAAATGGACATCCAGATGGACGCTGGTCCAGGCTGGGAACGTTGCCTGGTATTTCCTCCAGCCTGGCGCCTGATTTTTTTTGGAATCCTAATTTTGGAACAGAAGCAATGAGGCCTTTGGTATAGGGGTGAAAAGGATTTTCCAGAAGATCCTGAGTCGGGCCGGACTCCACAATTTCCCCCGCATACATAACCAGAATCCTTTGCGCGATTTCTGTCACCACTCCAAGGTCATGAGTGATGATGAGGATGGACATCCTGGTTTCTTTTTTCAAGTTTTCCAGGAGCTCCAGAATCTGTGCCTGAATAAGAACGTCGAGAGCGGTGGTAGGTTCATCCGCAATAAGTATTTTTGGGGAGCAGGCCAGGGCTATGGCAATCATGACTCGTTGTCGCATGCCCCCGCTGAGTTGATGAGGATAATAATTTAGCTTTTCTTTCGGTGATGAGAATTCTACAAGATGTAACAGGTCGGCAGACTTTTGTAGGGCCTCTTGTCGATTTATAGGCGTATGGCGAATGAGTGTTTCTGCAATTTGTTCCCCCACTGTCATGACCGGATTGAGAGAGGTCATGGGGTCTTGAAAAATCATGGAAATAGAACGACCGCGTAGATCCTGTAATGCTTTTGCATTGAGAGTTAGCAGATCCTGACCGTTAAAAAGAATTTTACCGCTTAAATATTCTGCTGGAGGTTCTTGTAAAAGACGAAGAATAGATAGAGCGCTGACGGTCTTGCCACAACCGGATTCTCCGACCAGAGCCAGGGTTTCTCCCGAATTCAATTGAAAACTGATTTCATTGACGGCGATTCGTTTTCCCCTGGGAGTGGAAAATGAAACTTTTAAATTTTGAACTTCCAATTCGGGGGATAGCAACATTTTATTCCGTCAAAAGCGGGTTGAAATGAACCCATTCAGGTATTGTTTAGATTCTTGAATTCCCAGTGCTATAATAAATCATTTGTACGGATAATGGTTGTTACTCATCAATTTAATTATTCTTAAGAAAAGAATAAATGAATCCTTACACAAAAATCTTAGTGGTTGAAGATGAGTCCACTTCCTCAAAGTTGATGACTTACCATCTTAAAATGATGGGATTTAAAAATATTATTGAAGTTACAGATGGGAACACGGCTCTTGAGCAATTAAAAAAAGAAAAAGCCGATTTGGTGATTGCAGACTGGCATATGCCAAATATGAATGGACTGAACCTATTTAGAGTCCTCCGGGAAGAGGAGTTATGGCAGGATATTCCCTTTTTGATGGTCACTGTAGAAAAAGACCATCAAAAGGTGCAGGAAGCTATCCAAGCGGGGGTCAGAGAGTATATTGTGAAACCTATTAAGGGTGAGACGTTTAAGCGGAAGGTTCTCGAATTGTTAGGGGTGAAAGAGATTTAAATCCAAATAATTGCCGATGGGAGTGCGGAGGAATTTGTCCAAACCAAAAATTAATGGCGGTCAGGTGACCGCCATTTGTAATAACAGGTTCTACTGGAATACTATTTGGCCCGGGCAAGACATTCTTTTTCCAGCTCACCACTTACAATATTTCCGCAATTGTTAGGGTTGCCCTGAACTACCGCAAAGCAAAATGTCTGACTATCCCTATTCAAAATTAGTGTGCAGTAGTAGTTGCTGTGATCCTTGTGTTTATATCGGCTTTCGGGGTTTGTAATTGGAGTTATTGCGAGACAAAGATTTCGCTCGTCTTCTTTTGAGAGCTTTCCCGTTGGTTTTGCCGCTGCGGAAAATAAACCTGTTCTCGACATTTCAGTAGTCGGGCCTTTTCCATCAATTACGGTTACCGGGTTCACTCCAGGACGTCCTTTCCGAACTTCCTGGGTTATTTCATCACAAGCCTTTGTATCTGCTACCTCAGCCGCCATGGAGAGTGGGGCACCTGTTGAGAATGCTAATGCCACAACAATCCATCCCATAGCTCTGTTAATCCACATATTCGTCTACCTCCCAAATGACTTGTTTTTTAATGACACAAAACATTAAAAGAAATCATGCGATGTGAAGGAGGATACCATATTTTTGGTTGAAAAAACCATGAGAAGTGCTCAAGTTTTTGAAATTATGGGCGCTAGCAATAGATTTTTGGTCAAAGCAATGGTGTGAAAATTGCGAGGAAAATTTATGCGGGAGTTAACCTGTGACCTTAGTATTATGGTTTTGCTTTTTCCGTTTTTTTATTCCGAATGGCTCCAATAACAAGCTTTACAAACGTGCCAGCAAGCAAGGCTAATAAGACAATTAATATATTTTCATTCATAACTCAGATTCCTTAAAGTCAAATATGTAAGAGATTCTGAAAAACTTGCCCTTAAGAAAAATGTGATGCTGAAACATTTAACTTAGTGCCTCGGATGAGGATATGGACTGGTTTCTGACCTCTTTTAAAAGTACACTTTTTGATATGGAATTTGATTACAAAAATTCGCATTTCCAAATATTTAGTGTACTTGCATTATACCTCCAAAAATCCTTGTAAGTGTTACATTTATGTTAAGTTTGTATTATTATTTGGATAGCTATATATCCCAAATCCTATAAAAATAAAGGGCAAGTCATGAATAGATGGACTAAGCCGATGATAAGGAAATATCTTGGGTCTTTTCTTGTGGTGGTGGGGTTGGCTTATACCTACCATTCACATATTACTGGTTGCCCCCGTCATGTTATTTTTGCGGGGTGGGCGATGGGTCCTCCAGTATGGTTCCTGCTGGAATACCACTTTCTGTTTGAGGCTGAAAAGGAAGATTTGAATGCTTTCCAACATTATCAAAACCTGTGTAGAAATATATGGCTGGGGTTTCTGGCATACCTTGCGGCTTTATACCTGGGCCCGTGGACAGTTTAATACAAATTCCTAAAGCAGTCCCTCTAACAGGGAGCAGATCCATTTTTCGATAAATTCCTCCAAATTTGTTTATACTAACCAACTTTATATCGCTGAATATGGATATGAGAAGGGTTATCCATTGGCGAGAAACCTGAAAATTATAATTTCGTATGCGAATTATTAGTTGGAATGTCAATGGACTGCGTGCCGTTGTCAAAAAAGGATTTTTTGAATGGTTGAACTCCGAGTCCCCTGATGTGCTGTGTTTACAGGAAATAAAAGCCCGTACCGAAGACCTTGCAGAGTCCATATTGAATCCTGAGGGATATTTTGCGACCTGGAACCCCGCCCAGCGCAAGGGCTACAGCGGCGTGGCTATTTTCACAAAAAAAAAACCGAAAGCGGTTCATGTGGGGATAGGAATTGAGCGGTTCGATGTGGAAGGCCGGGTTATTAGAATCGAGTTTAAAGATTTTGATTTGTTGAATGTATATTTCCCCAACGGTACCAGTGGTTCAGAAAGATTGGAATATAAAATGGAGTTTTATGACGCGTTCCTGAACCATTGTGAACAATTGCGGAAAGAAGGTAAAGAGTTGGTGATTACTGGTGATGTGAACACGGCCCACAAGGCCATAGATCTGAAAAACCCTAAAGCCAATCAAAAAAACTCTGGATTCCTGCCAGAGGAGAGGGCATGGGTTGATAAATTTGTTTCGCAGGGTTATGTGGACAGCTTCAGGGCGTTTCACCCAGAGCCGGATCAATACACTTGGTGGAGCTACCGGTTTAATGTGCGTGCCAAAAATATTGGTTGGCGCATTGATTATTTTTTTGTTACGGAAAACCTGATGGTAAAGGTTAAAGACTCTTTCATACAGCCTGATGTCATGGGCTCCGACCATTGCCCCATAGGCTTGGATATCAAGGCCAAGTAGCCAAGATATGCTCTGGAACGTTTCTGAATTGCAAGCATCTAATAATTTGAACACTGGGCACCACCATTATGCTGGAGCCTATAGTAATCGTTGCAGATATCATTATTAGCTTAAAAAGCTCTTGCCTGGTGACATCCCCTACTAAGAGGTGTGGCGCTGGCGAAATAAATCTTTTTGAATTGGAGTGGGAATTTTATGGGATTTGAACTCAACAAAAGCTATAGCGGATTCAGATTGACTCAAAAGGAGGAAATTGCTGAGCTTAAATCTCTCGGTCTTTTTTTTAAGCATGATGTCACGGGAGCAGAACTGCTGGTTCTTGAAAACGATGATGACAACAAAGTGTTCAGTGCCACCTTTAGGACTCCTCCCGAAAATGACACTGGAATTGCTCATATCCTGGAGCACAGTGTGTTATGTGGTTCAAAGAATTTTCCGGTCAAGGAACCCTTTGTAGAACTCATGAAAGGCAGTTTGCAAACTTTTCTTAACGCGATGACCTTTCCCGATAAGACAATGTATCCCGTTGCCAGTCGGAACCAGAAAGACTTCTATAACCTTATGAATGTTTATCTGGATGCGGTTTTTTATCCAAATATTTCAGAAGAAACCTTCAAGCAGGAAGGCTGGCATTATGAACTGAACAGCCCGGAAGATAAAATTGTTTATAAAGGAGTGGTATTAAATGAAATGAAGGGCGAGTTCTCCAGTCCGGAAAGTTGTATTGATCGCCAATTGGCCCATTCCCTGTTCCCCTCAACCCCATACGGTTATGAATCTGGAGGAGATCCTCAATCTATTCCCAACTTATCGTATGAGGAATTCAAGGAATTTCACAGAAAGCATTATCATCCCTCCAATAGTAGATTGTTTTTGTACGGAGATGGGGATACTCAAAGCTACCTGGATTATTTGCAGGCAAATTATTTAAAGGATTTTGGGCTTATGGATGTCAACACTTCCATCCCCCATCAGAGGTCTTTCAGAAAGGCGAAAAGAAAAACCCTGGCCTACCCAATTTCCAGTCATGAATCGTTGGAGAAAAAATCCTATGTATTGCTGGGCTACAAATTGGATAAGGCTATAAACCATGAACATTGTCTTGGATTCAGTATCTTGAGCCATCTTTTGCTGGGGTCTTCTGCATCTCCTTTAAGAAAAGCACTCATTACCTCCGAGTTAGGCAGTGAAGTCATTGGAGGAGGGTTCGATGACAATCGTGCGGATACGATCTTTGCCGTAGGTTTGAAAGGTACCGAACCCGAACATGAAAGCAAAGTCCTTTCTCTTATAGATTCCACTCTCCGCGAACTGGCGGAAAATGGGATAGAAGAAGATATGATCCGTTCGGCGGTCAACTCTATAGACTTCAGGCTTCGGGAGGCAAATTTTGGTGGTTTCCCAAAAGGCATTGTTTATAACATTCAGGCTTTGGGTTCCTGGCTTTACGATAAAAATCCATTTAGCCATCTCAGGTTTGAGAAGGTAATGCGAAAAATAAAAAAACGTATGCACGAAGGATACTTTGAAGATTTAATTCGTCGTTTCCTGATTGAAAATAACCATCGCAGTATTTTGGTGGCAGTTCCAAAGCCGGGCCTGGGTAAGAAGCTGGAAGCTAAGGAAAGAAA
>JABIXH010000057.1 GCA_018664975.1 Nitrospina sp.
CTCTCACGCTAGTGAGTGAATTTTTTGAGGAAGGATTTTATTGTTTCTAAAGGAATCATGGGGCCAATATCGATGCCGGGACAGAAACCGCCGACCAGCTTCCACATGGGTTTGGAGTCCATATTCTCTCTCCAGAACGGATAGGACTGGCACTGTTTAGGCTTGGCTGGATGGATGCCGCATCCCTGATCGGTCAAAAAAGTGCAAGGTTCACCTTCTTCCCCGACTTCCAGAACCCAATAGTCCTCATCGCGCGAGAGGTAGCTTTTTTTAAATTCCGCCGGGGAGGATTTCAAAAAATCAGCGGCTTTGCGGATATCTTCACGATCAAAATGCACGATTCCAGGTTTAACGCAACACTTGAAGCAATCGACCTGACATTCAAATCGAATCGGCTCCTTTTCCCACCATTTAGCCATGCGAAGCACCTTCGCGGATAACTGGCAGTGTTTTCATCTGCAAACAAACGCTTAGCATACTCTTTCCCCATTGCCACCGGCGGTTAGTCAGGGTTAGAAGATCACCAGGTCATCACGGTGAATCACTTCTTCGTAAAAAGACTCTTCCATTAGTTTACGCACGGCGGAGGTTTTCATTCCTTTTATACGTTCGAGATCGCGGGAATTATAGTTGACCAGCCCACGACCAATTTCTTTGCCCGTTTCATCAATGAGGGTGAGGGCATTGCCAAACTCAAAATCGCCTTTCACCTTTATCAAACCAGCAGGGAGGAGGCTTTTACCTCTTTCCACCAAGGCTTTTCGCGCTCCTTCGTCAATGGTCAATGTTCCAGCTGATTTCAGTGTATGAGCGATCCAGTGCTTGCGGTCACGGATCTTGCCCGTCCCAGACCAGAACACTGTACCTACATCTTTTCCATCAAAAATATTTTCGATGACCTTTTCGTCCAGTCCATTAACAACTAATGCGGGAATGCCAAAACTCATGGTTTTTTTTGCGGCCCGAACTTTGGTGAGCATCCCTCCCACTGTCAAACGATTGTTGCTTTTTCCTGCAATTTTTTCGATGTCTTCATTGACCCGTGAGACATGTGAAATCAGTTGCGCTTTTTCAGCACCGGACTTGTTTTTTAATGTAGGGTCTTTGTCGTACAAACCCTCCACATCAGAAAGAATAATCAATAATTGCGCATCCACCAGACAAGCCACGGTTGCAGAAAGGGAATCGTTATCACCAATCTTGATCTCCTCTACAGTCACCGAATCATTTTCATTGATAATGGGAATGACCCCCTTCTCCAGGAGCGCCTCAATGGTATGCTTGGCATTCAGGTAACGTCTACGGTTTCCCAGGTCATCGTGGCTCAAAAGAATCTGGGCAACCATCAGTCCCTTTTTCTCGAAAGCCTTTTCATAGGTGTTCATCAGAAAACTCTGACCAATGGCGGCACAGGCCTGCTTTTCTGGAATGGTTAAATCCGCGCGCCCTAATTCAAGACGTTCCCGCCCTGCCATGATCGCTCCAGATGAAACCAGCACGACTTCACAACCCATATCGCGAATGGCTTTTATCTTGCGCGCATAGTGGCGCACCCAGTCCTTACTCAATCCACACTCCAATTGAGAACGACCCTTATCCCGATTAGAAATCACACTGCTTCCAATCTTGATCACCACACGTTTAATATTTTTTAAAATATCTGTGCGAACTGACATGTTCCTCTATTTGTCCAATAAGTTTTTTTCAAAAAAAATTTCCTCAAAGGAAAATGTAACCTAAATTTCCAGCGAGGTCATCCTCTATTGTTGGGGTTTGCCAGTGTTTCGGTGATAAACCGGTTCAAAGTATTGAAATAGTCGCGCCCACCGATAATATAAGTGTCATTGTGCCCGGCCCCTTCGAGGGAATAAAACTCTTTCGGTTCACCTGCCCGGTCAAACAATTTACGCCCAAGATCATAGGGGACGATTTCATCGCGCGTGCCATGCAGGAACAGTTTGGGGAGTTTTAGGTTTGGAACTTTTCCGATAGCATCCAACTTGGACCGGATCGCCCAGCCAAGAGGAATTAAAGGAAACACCTTTCTCGACATATCCGATGCAGAAGTGAATACCGACTCCAGAATCAGGCCGCGTGCGGGGTGATGCAAAGCTGTCTCCACCGCACAAATGCCGCCTAATGAACGACCAAACAAAAATAAAGTATCTACGGAAACTGAGTTCAGTCCTATTACCGTCTTGTAGGCGGCCTTGGAGTCCTTGTAAATTCCCTGTTCATCGGGTTCACCTTCACTGCGTCCGTAGCCTCGGTAATCAAAAATAAAAATATTTAGATTAAGCGGTGCCAAACGCTGGATATTATCCAGCCTATGACTGAGGTTTCCGGCGTTACCATGAAACCATAGCAGGGTTGCCACTGCATTCGGGGCGGGAATAAACCAACCATGAAGTTTCACCCCATCTTCTGCCGTAAAATAAATGTCCTGCGCTGGAACACCTGCAGAAGCTGGATTCCAATATCCTTCCGGATATCGGGAAGGATGAAAAATTATTTTATTCTCAAAAAGGAGCAGAAGCACAACATAGACCACTATCCCGAAAACCAGCAAGCCAGCAGACTGAACCCATGTCACCTTTTTAGTCCGAGAAACAATAGTTGGCAAAGGCATGAGGAACTAAATGACATCATCTGATTATTTTACGATTAGAAGTTTTGAATTTTAGAGACTTTTATTTTGAGTCCTTCTACCGAATCGACCAAAACCTTTTCTCCTTCTGCGATCTCGCCTTCACATTCGGCTTCCCATAACTCCCCGTGGATCAGAACACGTCCATGCGGATTCAGGGGTTCCTTGACCAAACCGGTTTCGCCAAGCATTCCTTCTATCCCTCCCTGCTTTTTCAGGTTCCGCGTCCGAGTAGCAAAGATAATAATCCCTATAGACAAGGCAACGGTCAATCCCAATGTAGGATAAAGAATGGCGCGCGAAATCTGAAGAGCAGGATCATCACTATCTATCAGCATGGTGGACCCAAGAAAAATCGAAATCACCCCGGATACCGATAACAGGCCATAGCTCATGACACTGATTTCTGCAATAAACAGAATCACCCCAAAAAGAATCAGCAGAAGTCCGGCATAATTAATAGGCAAGGTCTGCATGGCATAGAGCGCAAGTATAAGGCTGATTGCGCCGACCACACCGGGCAGGACCAGTCCGGGATTGGAAAGTTCAAAATAAAGACCGACCAACCCGAGCATCATGAGTATGTAGGCTATGTTGGGATTAGATATAAGGTCTAGAAATTTTTGCCGAGGATTCATCTCGTGATAAACGATGGGGAGACCTCCGGTCTTGAGTGTGACAGAGCCTGACGCAACCTGCACTATCCTCCCATCCACTGCAAGCACCAGTGCATTCACATCTCCAGCAATAAAATCGATCACATTAAGTCGCTTGGCTTCTTCTGCAGATATGGAAACGCTTTGGACCACCGCCAGTTCTGCCCAATGGGCGTTGCGTTTTCGAAGTTCAGCCAGGGAGCGAATGTAGGCGGCGGCATCGTTGACCACTTTCTTTTCCATGGTTTTCGCCTGCCCCCCTTCCCCTCCCCCGCCCATCATATTTACGGGATGGGCGGCACCAATATTCGTACCCGGTGCCATTGCGGCAATATGAGAAGCAATGGTGATAAACGTTCCTGCTGAAGCGGCTCTTGATCCGCTCGGCGCAACGAATGATGCCACGGGAACCTGCGATACCTGAATTTTCTTAATGATCTGTCGCATGGATGTATCCAAACCACCGGGGGTATCCATATGCAATACGATCAATGCTTCCTGATCGGCGTTAGCCTGACTGATTTCATGGGAAACATATTCGGCGACTGCGGGGTTGATCGCCCCGGAAATTTTAACAACAATGACACGGTCTTTGGAGTGGGCGGGAGAGACTATCAGAAACCAAATCAGTAACAGGAAACTAATCTGTTTTTTCATCAGAGTAACCAAAGTGTCGGAAGTTTTCCGTCTAAGCTTGATATTATTGTTTCACAGGGAAATAAATAAAGCAAACCTCGCGACCAAGCTGGGACTGATTTTAAGTTACCCGTGGTCCGTTTAATGTTAGAATGTCCCTCTAACGAGGGGAGCGACTGGCAATATTCCGCTTGGCCGAAAGCATGGTTGCTCGCCAGAAAAAGTGACTACCCTTTTGGCGCGAAGATTAGGGGAAAATATCACATACACTTTGGCACCACGCCAGGTGATTTTAATTTCAGAAAGGTTTTATGAATTACAAAACCATATTCATCGTTGATCCAATAAGGGGTGAGCGTATTCAATTGGCGAAATTTCTCAGTGAAGAGGTATTCACTGTCATGACATTCATCTCCCCCAACGACTGTTTCAAAAAGCCAGAATTGATAAATTGTGATTTGATGGTGTTTGTTCCTCGAAAGGAAAAAAACGAGGTCAAACATTTAATGAATATAAAGAAAAAGTTCCGGCGGATTCCCATAATCTTTATTCTCAATGAAGACTTTCCAGATATCAATTTGGCTGAAATAACGGCAAACGGATTCCCTAATGTTTACAAGGCCCCAAATAATGAAAAAGTGCGCGAAATATTGCTGGGCCTTCTTGCTGAGGAGGGCCTCCCCCCGCGCACTGAAGTACCTCACCCTGTACCTATTTCAAAGGAAGTGCAAAAGGCTCTTTTAGAGGCGACGAATGAGTAACACCCCAAAAACTACCCACCCTGTTTCAGCGGGTACTTTGAATATTGGTGGGCAAAATCCA
>JABIXH010000199.1 GCA_018664975.1 Nitrospina sp.
AAAGGAAAATTTTCCGTGCGGGAATTTAAGATCCCCAGAAAATAATGCGCCTCCGCCAGTTCTTCAGGATCTTCTTCGGAGTAAGGCAATACCTCCTTCTGGTACCTGATAGCCTTGGGGTAGTCTTCAATGTTGTAGGCCGCCTGTGCCAGGGTTTTGTATATCTTTCCCGCCATCTGTTTATCTGCAAGGAAGGTTTGCAATACCAATGCTTTTTCCAGATGGTCGATGACTGTCAGCCAGTCTTTTTCCTTGAATGCAAATGCGCCTTTCAGCAAGTTGGCTTGAAAATGCTTTTCTGCAAACGATTTCTTTTCTTCATGGCTCATACCCGGAAAACCAAAATAACGGTAGTTAGCCCACTGAAGGTTTTCCGGGTATTTTTTTGAAAGCTCTATTTGCGCGCTACGCAAAGATTCAGCAGGGTTTTTCTTTCTGATATTTGCCATAAAATATTCCATCATTTCATGGTGCATTTTTTTGTCCGATTTTCCTGTATGAAGCAAAACTCCGGGATAACCTTTGAATACCAATCCTTCCAAAAGCAAACTGGTAGAAGAGAGCGATAATAAAGGATCGAACTCATGCTCAACATCCGTCATCACCATCAAATGTGGTTCAAAAGAATTTTCATAAAGTGCAGACAAAGAAATTCTTTGAAACTGGTTGGTTTGGCGAGTCAAGGTGATAAAGGATGATAAGGGGTCAAGGCGATTTAGATGCACCGGGCTTTCAATTTGCACCACTCCAAAATGCTCCCAGTTTGTTAAAAAATTTTTAAGATTTGCCTCATCGCCCTGGAGATTCAAAACAGTGGAAAAATTTACGCCCTTATTTTCAGCGTCTTCCGCATCCAGAATCAGGAGGCGGGAGTTATACAGGTTTTTTAATTTTATTGATCGCTCCCACTGCGAAAGCGAAGAGATAAAAGTCAGCGTTGATTTTTTTATTAAGGGTTCTGAATCCATTTTCATTGCGGCCCACGGCAAAAACTCAAGTTTGCCATCAGCAACCAAAATCACCGACTCAGCCTCCGGCCCCACCGACTCCACGATGGGATTCAAAAGAAAGCGCGACAATTCGTCAACCCCTTGAGGACTCATCCGGCTTTCGTTATTGGCCGACAACGATATCAGATCAAAAAGTTTCTTATTCCCGGGAATTCGTTCGCCCCCTACTTTATCGCTTCGCACCCACCAAACCAGAATTTCATTATTAACCCGCTGAAATTTCAAAAATAATTGTCGCGGTTTCAAAAAGGACTGCAAAACATCAATCGACGGAACTCTGGGTGATACCCAGTCAATAAGTGTCGGGTCATCTTCACCGACCAATTCTAAGAACTCCTTATACTCTTCCAACAGCCCTGAGACTTCCCCGGTAGTTTCCAATCGCTTTGAAAAAGTAACAATTTCATCTAAATAAGCCTGGCGATCCTCATCTGAAAAATGGAGGGGAGGGGCCAATGCTATTTGAACTTGCTTCTTGCCCTTTTCTGAAAATTTCAATGCGGAGGAAAATTTTTCCTGCCTGAATAACAAAGAAACGATATTTTCATAAAGTTGTTCGACGAGAGCGAGAGAAGATCGATCCACCCAACCGTAAGGCAGTCGGCTCAATTCCTTTTCCGCTTCCAGCAATAGAGAAAGCGGGTCACCCTCAACCGCTTGTTTTGCTAACATATAAGTAGATTGCCAGCGATCCTTGACAGAAGGGGAAGGGCTGTTCGGTTTCATCCCAGCAAGATAACGGGTCCATTGAAGATTCTGCCAGATCGCTCCAACCTGTTTCGATTGGACCTGATTCGAAAAATCCAGAGCTAATTCAAAGTGGCGAATGGATTTTTGAAAATTTTCCCATTGCCGGTTCAATCCTATCAGGCTTGACTTGAATTGGTCCTCGGCTCCATTTTTGTTCAGGGTTGTTGCCATGTTGTCCAAATGAAATCCTTGGAAATGATACAAAATGCCCAAATAGTTGTGCAATACCATTAACGGCTCCGGTTCAGAAAGGTTTCCTGCACCGCCCACTTTCTCCAAAGCCTTTTCCAAAATCCAAATCGACTGGTGAATATCGTCCTTCAAAGAACCTAAAGGTTTGCGAGAACTCAAAATAAAAATAATACGGCTAATATTTGCCGCGTTGACCATCATCCCTCGGTGGTTGTCCAGTTTTTTCGAGAGCTCGAAAGATTTTTTAAAGAAGTCCAGACTAGACTCATAGCTAGCCGACTGAAACTGATAATTCCCGATTTGATTCAACAGAAGTGCTTTTTCCAGCAAAACTGGAATATTTTTATCCACATCCAGACCAGAAGGAATGAGCTCCAGTTTTTTCTTAAAATATTCTATCGCTTTTTCATACTGTCCAAAGTCACCATAAATTTTTCCGATGTAATGGAAGATGAGTTTCATTTCACCAGCCTTATCAAACCCATGTGCCGCTGAGGACACATCTTCCCCAATTCCCGCCTCAATATTTATATCTATCAAAGCACTTGATTTCTTTTTTATCTCCACCACCCCGAATTGCTCAAGCTTTTCAATAGACTGAAAATAGTGATTGAGGGCACGGGTCATCGCTTCTGAATCACGATTATTTTTATTCCCAGAATAAATATTGTTGGCGATATTTCTGAGCGTTCTGGAAAAAGATGCCTCATTGCCTGCCTGACGATTCAATTCAAGGCTCTTGGTAAAATGCTCAACAGCCTGGGCATAGTCTCCATGGTCTTGATAAGCCAATGCGATTCGATCATGCAATTCTGCTATACGGCCGTTTTTTTTCTCTTCTATTTTTAGGGCTTTCTTGAATTGTGTGACCGCCACCCGTGGGGCACCCGACTTGAATGCCGCAGAGCCATACCGCTTCCGGTATACAGCCTCCCTGTCCGAATCGAGAAAGGGTTCTCCGCTGTCTTCCCGTTCCTTATAATAATGATTGGCGGACAAAGGATTGTTTAATAGATAATGTCCATTCCCTAAATTGAGAAGCAGATCCGCCTCGTTTCGAGAATCTTCGTCATCATTAAGTGCCAACGCAATTTGGTACTCGTGCAGGGCTTTTTCTAAAAAACCAGATTCCACACGCTCTTTCTGCTCATAAATCCACCCCAAAGTCTGATGATAAAAAACTTCCTGAGAATTCTGTGCGAGGGCTTTACCGATTTCTGCTTCTGCTTCCTCCAGCGCAGGCGGATCAAGATAAGTCAGGGCCAGACCCAAAGCATAATGATCCACCGCCGAATCCGGATTGGATCTCAAACGGTCCTGATAAAACCGTACGGCATTTTTTCTTAAAGCCGCATTGGCCTGTAAGTACCCCCTATGCGCCTTCACGGTATGAGGACTGAACTCAATCAGTTGAAGAAATGTTTTCAACGCCAACTTCACCTCGCCGACCCGTAATTCCCAGTATCCTTTTTCCAGTGTTTTTTGTATCAAGCCTTCACGGGCAGACCGGGCATAGGGGCCATCCAACCCGCCGGATATCTCTCGATAAATGCTCAAGCTTTTGTCGAAATTTTCTTCCTCGGCATAAATGCTAGCCAGTGCAAATTTAGCTTTGAAAACTTCTTCTTCAACTCCCTGAGTTTTTTGATAAGCCTCCTTGGCAAGAAGGTTTTCTGCGGACTGGTAATACAGTTCCCCGATACGGTTCTGCACCATTGCAGAAAGTAATGGGATGTCTGTTTCTGCCAGAGCCTGCAAGCTGGAAATTTTTTTCTCAACGGTAGGCTGATTTTCGTAAATTCGAAAAATTTCCTCCATTGATTTTTGCTTCCAGTATTCAACATCAGGGTAATCCCTAATCACCTGAACCAATGAGTCGACAAGTTTTTCCCGGTTTCCCACCAGAGCATGAATACGATTTAGGGAAAATGCCGCTTCAGCAGAAGTTTCATGTTCCGTTGGATATTGCTGAATCACTTTTTGAAAATATTCCAGAGCCTTGTCTGGTTCCTCTAAAGTTAGCGACTGGTTCCCCATTTCCAGTAGACCCCTTGCTTCCACAGCAGTCACACCCGCGTAATCAGCAATAATCTTCTCCAGTTTTTCCAGGCTTGCCTTATCTTCATCCTGCAAACGTAAAAGCTCTATTTCAGAAAGACCCTGGAAAACCTTATCGCCCTCTTCAAGAATCTGATTAAAGATGGAACGCGCAGATTCGCTATGACCTAGCCCTAAAAATTGCATTGCCATGCGGAACCGAATCTTAGATATTGCCCCCATTTCAGGAGTTGCAAAATTATTCAAGACCAACACACAAGGGTAGGAAGCAACCTTCGGAAAACAATTCTCATTGATAAAATCTTCTTCACCCTTGTCCATAGCAGGCATGATCCCGGAATGAGGAAGCCTCCAAATATCCGAATTGCCTTTATGGTGGGAAGTAAACAAAAAATGTTTTTCATCCAGAGGGCGAGGCAGAAAATCATAAGTAGAACTGTCGGTCAATTGACGAAACCTTCCAGCGTGTCCAGCATTAAATTCCACGCTCCAGATATTTGAATTGTCATCAATGCCCAATTGACCATCATGATTGGTATCGTTTTGATAGCGGGTAAAAAGAATGGATTTCCCATCCCCCGACCAGCGAGGGAATGCATCAATGAATGCCTCTTGCGTCAAGGCGTGGGTAGAGGTAGATTCCAGGTTATAAACTTTTAAATCGCCCTCACCGGTCACAAACGCAAGAAACTTTCCATCAGGAGACAACGATAGGTTCACGCCACCCTGTTTTAAAAGTTCTGTGCGTTTTGCTCCCTCTAATTCAATTTTTTCAATGGCCGGTTGTGAAATGCTCGATGAACGTGATGAAAAATATATCGCCTTCTGGTTCAATGACCAGACCGGATCACTTTCCTCCCCCGGTCCTTGAATAACCGGTTTAAGCCCTTCCCCTTCTTTCGCTGACAGGTCAAGAATATAAATATCCCCTCTTGGATCACTTCGATGAGAAACAAAAACCACCCTTTTCCCATCCGGGCTGATCTCGGGACTGCTATCTTCTGAGCTATGAAAAGTCAACCGTCGGTCAGGCGGTTGAATACCTGGTCCCAAACGTTTTATCCATAAATCCAGGTTTCCCGACTTGTCGGAGACATAAACCATCACCTTCCCGTCTGTGGATACAGAAGGGGCAAAATCTTCTCCTGGATTGGAAGTAACCTGAACAGGAATGTTGAGGGAGGGCGAAGCTTTAGACGCAGGAATATTTACAGAAAAAAACGCCGGAAATATAAATCCCAGAACTGCCCAGCATCGAAATTTATCAATTCGAATCATCAGTCACCAGAATCTATCCTGTTTTTTATTATAACGTAAATTTGAAAACAGTATTTTGAACGGAATGGAAAAGTGAATATGGGAACTCAAGCCTCTGATATATCCATCCATTTGAAATTCTGGACGGGCAATATGGGGTAAACCGTAAAAAGTGGAGTATTGTAAGGAATCACAGCCGATTCGGTTCCTGGACTCAGAGCCAAATGGATGTTAACGAAATTGAAGCTCATCCCTTCCTGCCAGGGCTGGGAAGTATTTTCGACATAGGCCGGAACCTTGTCGGCCGCGTGGCTACGCACCATAAGGCCAGAACCCCCTTGAAGCCCATACTCATAAAGGTCAGGCGACCCCTGAATGAGAATGGATACCTGACTGGAATCGAACCAGATTTTAAAATTTGACACCACCTGCACATAGGGCCCCAGAGTTCCGGTACGCTCCAGAACTGCTCGCGGGTAAGCATACTCCACTGGAACTTCGGGCGTTCCAGGATAAGCGGCGGCCCTGAACTCCCTTTCCTTAATTCGCGAAACGGACAGGAATATCAAGTTCGGATCATCCATAGGAATATCCAGAATCTCCCCATCCTCATAACTACAAATTTTCCCCATTTCAAACCCAAGAGGAAACGAGTAACCCATTTTACAGTAATAAGCTCTCACACCTCCATCCAGAGGATCATCGGGTTTTTTGCTGATTTTGATATCGAAGGGCATCATCAGGTGGAAGGCATTAGCACGAGCATTCATGAATGGACCGCATGCCCCCGGATACTCACGATGCGCCTTAACATTATCCGGCTCGAACTTTCTGGGTCCACCGCCAAAATGTTGCGCGGTTTTTTCCTCTTTGCTCAAGCCAAACTTGTTCTGATAATAGGTTGAGGCCCGTTTCTGGGCAATATCAAGAAAATATTCAGGGGCCTCTGTCTGCACGACCAAACGCTGCTTATCCGGGCTACCGGTTTTTATGGGTCGCATCGCTTCATTATATATATTGACCTCGGCAGAAGTCTTTTTGATGTCCTGTTCGATCTGGCGGGTCAGTTGCGGATTATTATAGGTAGTTTTTTCGACCAGCTCACGTGCCCGGTTGAGCATTTCAAGCTTTAAGGTGTAGCGTTTGGGTTCATCGGCCAGAGCCTGGACGGTAGCCATAATAAGGCTGAACTGCTCCTCCGGCAAAAAACCGACTGCATCGAAATCCGTTTCCCGGATAAAATCGAGAGCCATAGGACCAAACGCCTCTTCCCGGCGAAGGCCTAAAGTGAGGAGATAATTGAGATAAGCTCTTGCCTCATTGAGATCCACAGAATTCTCCACTGATTAGAGTTAAAAGAACCCTATCTTGACGGGAAACGTCCCAATTCGCAAGTGCTTTTGTGGCTAAATTTGGAAGGGAATAATTCTATTTTTGGTACAAATATGGAATGTCTGCTATGAGGGTTGCAAAAAGCCCCAAAATGCTATAAAACACCCCATAATTGTTTATTTAATATGGGGTTTTGTCACTCAAAACCTTTGAAGGAGCTACTGGGAAGATACATGGAAATCGTGATCAACTTTGACGATATGAACTGGGCCGCCATTGGGCCGGAACTCATCATTATGATGACCGCCTTTTTTATTCTTCTGGCCGGACTTAAAAAGGAAATGGACACGCTTCCCTTTCTATCCAGTGTTTCGTTGGTTGGCATTGGGGCCGCGTTTTTATTCACCCTGACTCTTTGGGGAGGAGCCCCAACCGTTGAAAATGGCGGCAATCCGAGCATGTTTAGCGGTGCCTTGATCCATGACCGGTTTTCCCTGACCTTCAACCTGATATTCTTGTTGATGTCCCTGTTTGCAGTATTTGGTTCGGCACGCTACCCGCAAGAAAGTCATGAAAACAAGGCGGAGTACTTTACTCTATTATTAATGGCGATTGCTGGCATGATGTTTCTGGCTAAGTCTGGGAACCTGATCACCATATTCATGTCCCTCGAGCTATTTTCCATTGCCCTTTATATTCTTTGCGGCTTTTCTGCAAAACACGGAACCGGCAAGGAAGGCCCTCATAGTAATACCGAGTTAACCTGGGAAACACAAGCCTCGCAGGAGTCTACGGTTAAATACTTACTGACTGGTGCTTTTTCCTCCGCCATTTTGGTCTACGGCATGGCATTGATTTACGCCGGTAGTGGAACAACTGAACTCAGAATGATTGGACAACTCCTAACCGAAAATCCCTACACCAAGAACACGCTGGTTTATATTGGGATGGGACTGATGTTTTGCGGGTTTGCTTTTAAAATTTCTCTGGTTCCTTTTCATTCCTGGACTCCCGATGTTTATCATGGTGCGCCGACTCCTATCACAGGGTTCATGTCAGTGGCGACCAAGGCGGCCGCTTTCGCGGTAATTGCCCGTATTTTTTTCACCGCTCTTCCTGAATTGGAAAAGGTCTGGATGCCAATTCTTTTCGGTGCCTCGGTGCTGACAATGCTCGTTGGGAATACCGCCGCCATTTTCCAGGATGATCTCAAGCGGATGCTGGCCTATTCTGGTGTTGCACATGCCGGGTACTTGTTGATTGGAATAGTCACCAACACTCAGGAAGGAATGGCAAGTATTTTATTTTACCTTTCGGTTTACCTGTTCATGAATATCGGAGCGTTTGCCGTGGTCTTCATTATGGAAGGGGAAGGACGGGAAGGCAACTCCATCAATCGGTTCAAGGGTCTGGCCAAAAAGAATCCTCTTCTGGCGGCGGCTATGAGCCTGTTCATGGTTTCTCTCGCCGGTTTCCCACCCACAGCAGGTTTCTTCGGAAAACTATTTGTTTTCTATGCGGCAGTCAAAAAGGGATACATTCTCATAACCGTTTTAGCGGTCGTAGCCAGCATCATTTCTGTTTATTTTTATCTCCGCGTAATCGTTATGATGTATTTCCATGAAGATGAAAGTGCTCCACAACCTGTGATTCATAAAGGCATGGGACTCCTGGTTACCGTCAGCGGTGTAATGGTTATAGTCATTGGTTTGTTTCCTTCTTTTCTGATGGAGCTTGCTCGAGGCGCGATTCCTTTTTAACTTGCCACTCTTCCTCCATCCTTTTATCCTATTCACGTAGCCGGACCTCTTTGCTCTCCCACAAAGTTTTTACAGACGAAATATAAATTTTGCGAGGCCGCATGATACGATTTTTTATCCTATTTTTTTTAATGTCTCTTCTGGCTTGTGGCCCCAAGGAAGACTCCCTTGAAGGTAGGTTTATCATCTATTCGAAAAAAGTTAAAGAGCAACCTGATGATCCTGAAGGCCATTACAACCTGGGAAAAGTTTATATTGAAAAAGAAAAATTCCAATCCGCTCTCCATGAGTTGAACGAAGCCACGCGTCTGAAAGAGGATTACGGAGAAGCTTACCGTGAAAAAGGAATCGCTCTGTTTTATTTAAAACATTACCCGGACTCCGAAAAGGCTCTATTAAAATCGTTCAAACTGAACCCCACACAACCTGATATCGCCACCGACTTAGGCTCCATTTATCTGAAAAATGGGAATATGAAAAACGCCCTGCGTTACCTAAAAGTCGCCCAAACTAGAAATAACAACATGCATATTGTTTTAAATAATCTAGGGGTGGCTTCTGAGAAAGCAGGGAAAAACAAACAGGCACTGAAATTTTGGGAACAGGCGCTGAAAAAAAATCCTGGACTTCCTGAAACTCACGTCAATATGGGAGTGGTCTATGAAAAAATGGGGAAAAAGAAAAAGGCTATTGCCGTCTACCAGAAAGCTTTGGAGTTGGATAAAACCAATGCCATGGCACATTACAATTTGGGAGTGATCTACGCTAAAGAAAAAAAATTTCCCGAAGCCATTGAAGAATGGGAAACCGCTTTAAAGCTTGACGGGAAAGATCTAAATATCCTGAATAGTCTTGCCTGGGCCTATGAAAAGCTGGGAAAAAGAAAAAAAGCCCTTGCCAAGCTCAAACGATCCATCAAACTAAGCCCCTATGACAGTAAAACTCATTTCACATCAGGACGTATTAAATATGACTTGGAAGACTTTGACGAGGCCATTGAGTCTTTTAAAAAAGCCGTCCAACTGGACCCCAGTTTTGGAGAAGCCTATTACAGGCTGGGTCTGGCCTACGATATCCAGAATCAAAGCTACGATGCCATTTCCAATCTTCTAATCACAGAACTTGTTTTCCATAAAGCCAAGAAAATGGATTTGTTCAAAAAAACCCAATCCGTACTTGAAAACTTATTCGACAAATACCAAGCTTCACGGGAAGATTTCAAGGACTTGCAGGTTCCAGAAACCCTTAAGGGTTATGACCTTCATAAGCGCAACCGGATTCGCACATCTAAGGAAAAATAATAAATTCACCGATTTAGAACAAAGGTGACCGGCCCATCATTCACCAATTCCACCTGCATATCCGCCCCAAATTGACCCGTCGCAACAGATACCCCTGCCACAGAAATTTTCTGGATAAATTGATGGTAAAGAAATTCCGCCTCCTTCGGCGGAGCGGCATTGTCAAAACCTGGACGTCTCCCTTTGCTACAATCTCCAGCCAGCGTAAATTGAGAAACCACCAACACCTCTGCCGATATATCGAGGCAGGACAGATTCATCTTTCCCTGAGTATCCGCGAAAATCCTCAAGTTCAAAGATTTGTCAGCGAGGAATTGTAGCTTTTCGAGATCATCCTGCTTTTCAGCGCCAAAAAAAATCAACAGACCTCGAGAAATATTCGCAATGGTATTGCCATTGACGGAAACCGAAGCCCTCGCCACTCTTTGCAGAACCAGTTTCATTGGAGGTCACCGCTCATTGGGAAGAGCTTCGGTATTTTTTGGAAGTTGACCACCCCATGGCGCCTTCGCTCTGCTTTCTCTCTCATTAAATATCAGCGTGCGCGAAAGAAACGGTTGTCTGAGCCTTCCGATCCAATCCGAACTTTTACTTCGGCATAGCATTTCGGACAACGACCTTCATACGCATTTCCCTCTTTATTTACATAAACTCGCTTGTAAATATTGCAACACTCAAACATAATGCCGAGAAATTTTTTTTGATTTTCTTTCATCATTTTCCTAACATTTGAACCAGCATTATTCCTTTGCTGGAACGGCTGTCAAAATCATAAAGAAAAAATAATTGCCCAGTCCCTGCCGCCATTTTCAACATTAAAAGGGTGACGAACAGGGTTCCACCCTTACCTTATCTTATCCAAAGCCTGAACCTTGTATTCAATGAAAGTTTTATGGGGAATACGCAGGGCTTTTGTGATACGCCTGATTTCTTCCATCTCCTCATGAACCATCTCCCCATCTGCAATGGCAACATTAAAAAGGCATTCCATCAAATTAACACGGTCATTGAAGGAGGCAACCCGGTTCAGCTCCGTAGTTACTTCATATAAGTCAAAACCCCGTCGTGCCTGCTCCTCCACCACATCAAACAACAAAGTCAATTCTTTACCTTTTAAATCAAACTGATCGATAAGGCATCGCTTTAATGCTTTTTTCTCTGCCGGATCAAAATGGTCATCCACGTGAGCTATCGTTGCCATTAACGTACCCACCAGGCATATAAAATAAAGTTTCTCTTCAGGTAAGTTGGTAGGGACTTTAGAATGTGTGCTTTTAAGTTCAATGTTTTTCAGAACACGTCGCTTAAAATATTTTTCCATATCCGGATTTGGATCCCGCGCTTGCTTGAAAATAGTGCTCTGCAATAGGTTTCGAATTCGACCGAAAGACCTTTTCGTGTGTGAGGTTTTCCCTAACCACTCGGCAAACTGGTCAACCAGTTCCTTTTCATCATTTTTCATTCTTTTATGGGCACCGGCCATCGCCTCCAAAGCACCCATAATTTCTTTTTTCTCCTTAGGAGAAGACAAGTCTGCAATCATCTGCTTATACAACTCATCCTTTTCCTTTTTTAAGATTGGAGATAACAGATAAGGCTTTAACTCACCTAATTCATGTTTATCCAAATCAAATTTTCTATAAAATGTTTTAAGAATATTAAATTCTGATTGCGAGACTTCCCCATCCGCCCATGCGACGGTGGTGAGCACTTTAAGAAAAGTCATTTTTTTAAATTTTGACATAAATTTTCCTCAATCGAAACGGTTCAACCAAACCCGGCTTCTGTTCGAATTTGGTGACAAGGCGAATAAATCCAGAAACCCATCCTGGTCGATGTCTGCAAAATCCATCTCCCGAAAGAAACGAAAACGTGGAAGCCGTTTGCGGGTTGCATCGACAAACTCCCAACGACCTCTACCTTGTAAATAATAAACTCCCTTTGAGGTCAAGATCAAGGCATCTGGTTTAGTATTTCCGTTTGCGTCCAATAGGTAGGCCTTATAGGAAGGAAGACGCGGAAGCATTTTATGCGAACGTTTTTTAAAATGTCCTCCTCCTGTATTCTCAAGAAAATATGTTGTTTCTCCGGAGTACCCTCTGTAATGCGGGTCGATCTCCCGGTTAACGACCAGAAGGTCATTATCTCCATCCTCATCAAAATCGGCCCAGTCGGCATGTTGGCTATCGTCTAGAATACGGGGAATATGTGAGGTGGTCCGATCTGAAAATTTTCCCAGACCATTATTTATAAGAATCCGGTTTTGGCCTCCTTCATAGACCAGAAAAACATCTACGACTCCATCCCCATCATAATCGGCAATAGAGGCATCTCGAATTCCTGCGGGAAGGCGTGGCAAAAGTAAAGCTGTCAAATCCTCCAATCTTCCCTTCCCTTTATTAATGAGCATTCGAGCTTGGTGTCTGGAAACCTTTCCATTCTCACCCAAAACCTTTTTACCAAAATAAAAAAGGTCCTTATCTCCATCCTGATCCAGGTCAATAGAGACCACTCTATTTATTCCCGGAGAAAGAGAGTAAGACCCTCCTTTATCTTTAGCGTAAAAATAGCCTTTTTTATTATTTAAAAGAATTTGTGTGGATACACCTCCCATTCTTTTTAGAATCAGGATCAGGTCATCCCCTCCATCCCGATTCAAATCCGCTACCGCGAGCGAAAGAATCGGGGCTTCCAGCTCCTCTATCCACCGTCCTGGACTATTCTGCTGAAAACCTTTTTCCTTATGGTTAAGGAAAACATCTACCTGGGGTTTCCCCGGCATCGCCTTCTTTAAAATTATCAAATCCGGTAACGCGTCCTGATCTGCTCTGAGAAAAAATGCCTGCCTTGGAGAGGAATCTTGATTAGGAAGAAATTTTGCGGTTACATCACGAAAACGCTGGCTAGCCGGATTATCCGCAACATGAGGTTGAGTGGCCCCACACCCATTAAGAAATACGAGTACGAACAAAATCCGTAACAAGGGTTTAATCAAATAGGGATTTGGGTAATGCTTCCTGTGATAAATCGATTTGCAAGCCTTCATAGGCAGCTATGCTTTTAGGAAAAAGTTGGCGGGATTCGGTTTCAATTTGTTTGACAAAATTATCATCGTGAGAGGGATCATGGTGGAATAATACCAGTTTTTTGACATCCGCGGCTTCCGCAACTTTAATCCCTTCACGCATAGTGCTATGCCCCCAGCCTTTACGAGAGAACTGACCATTGAGGCCATAATATTCATCCTCAGTATACTGAGCATCATAAATAAGGGCATCCGCATCTCGACTTAGCTCAATCAGGTTTTTATTTGGTTTATCCTCATAATGTTCGCAATCAGTGGAAAAAACCAGGGATTGTCCTTCATGCTCGATCCGGTAAGCATAACATCCATTTGGGTGGTATAAAGGAGCCAGAGTAACTTTGTAATTATCTCCTTCAATCACATCACTAGGCTTAACATCATAATAAGAAAGAGCGGCCCCGAACAAATCGGTTTTGACCGGAAAACAAGGGGGTGTCATCTGCTGGTTTAAAATTTCTTCAATGGTTGAAGGTAAGCTGGTTCCCCCAAAAATCCGAAACTCGTTACCGGGAACAAAAAAAGGTGCAAAAAAGGGAAAACCTTGTATATGGTCCCAATGAACATGGCTAAACAAAATCGTCGCTTTTACGGGCATCTCCTTCATAAGTTCCATGCCCAGTTTTCGGACACCCGTTCCCGTATCAATGATTATTAATTCATCCCCGCAACGGATCTCAATACACGTTGTATTGCCTCCAACACGCGCCGTTTCTGGATTTCCAGAAGGAATACTCCCTCTAACACCCCAAAACTTTATCAGCACTCCACTATCCTCAATATTGTATTCCAAAAACCTGAGTCATTCATAAGCCCTCGACTCCTAAAGACATACCCAAAAAAACAAATTAAAGAAAACAAGAGGAGGCATTATAAACAATCCTCTAGAGGGGAACAATAAATTCCTGAGAAAAAAGGAGGACTTCAGAAATGTTTTATTGAAAATTTAAGGCTTTGCCACCTTCCTATTGGGTACCTGTCAATTCTCCTTTAAGTAACCCTCCATAAGGTCCATTTCTAATGAATTTAGAGTTTCTGTTTTCCAGTTTCCAGGAAACGTATTCTGGAATCCATTGGTAAAACAATTGGCCAGTTCTCCCCATTCCGGCTCGATGGATAATGCTTCTTTCAAAGTCAACGTTCTTGAAATCAAGGATTTTAACCCTTGCGCTTTCTCAGATTCCGAGGAATAGCGAAACAGGCTATGGGCCAGTTCCGGCTCCCAGTCCATTAAGATGGAGCCATGTTGCAGGAAAGCTCCATTCAGCCGACGTTGGGCACTACCCGCCAATTTTTTACCTTTCACCGTAATTTCCCAATGATTGGATGCTGAAAAACATGCTGGAGAACGATTACGGCTTGTACCTGGGATTCTTTTGCTCATCCCGACCATTTCAGGTTCAGAAATTCCCGCTTTCTTCAATGAAGAAATTACTGCTTTCGATACAGCATTAAAAGCTCCGGCAAGGTTTCCTGGAAAGCGCGGATGAGGAATTGGAGCAACGAGGCTGTAGGTGAACTCAAAATGATGTAGCAAGGCTCTTCCCCCTGTAAACCGCCGCACAATGGGAATATTTCTTTTCTCACATTGGGCTCTGTCCACATCCCTTAATTCATTTTGGGAATAACCGATAGAAAGAGTGGGTTTATCCCAACCATACAGCCTCAAAGTAGCAGGAGACTGGCCTCTTTCGCAGGCAGTAAGAATGGCCCGGTCTATTGCCATGTTCAATCTGCCATCCATAGGGCCATCTTCAATCAATCTCCATGCAGGCATGTTCATATCCACTACTCCAGACTATTCTTTTCAGGCAATAATTTTTTTGACTCGTATTGAATCATCCTATAAATATGAGGTATGAGAGTCAAATCCGGATACATATTAAAATCAATTTATTTTTTCGCCTTCATACTGATAGGGGTCATTGGGAATCCATCAGCCTGTTTTGCTTTTGAAAAGCTGGGCGCCCTTCGAAAAGAATGCCAAACCACTTGCCACCAACCGGAACATATCCTAAAGGCAAAAAAAAACCGGTTTACTCAACCCGAATGTAAAACCTGTCACACAGGCATTGTTGATAATAAAGTTCCATCCCCTTTTTCAGCCCTCGGCCCAACAGGCCTTCTCAACCAAAACAGCCTTTTATTAAAATCCATTATTCAAGCCAATCCCGGTTCCTCATCCCGTGTAATTCTGCAACAAGACAAACCCTCGATGGCCGAAGTTCCAGCCGGAGAATTTGTCATGGGATCGAACGAACGCTGGGATGATGAAGCGCCAGAACATGTATCCTCAACCCAGGTATTTTATATAGACCTGAATGAGATCACCAATGCTGATTATTTTAAATTTGTAACTACCACCCAGAGAACTCCTCCTTACCATTGGCCGGAAGGAAGTATTCCCAAGGGGAAGGAAAATCACCCTGTAGTTTATGTCAGTTGGTTTGACGCTAACGAATACTGCTCCTGGGCTGGCAAACGCTTACCTACTGAGCAGGAATGGGAAAAAGCGGCTCGAGGAGAAGAAGGGCTTATTTATCCCTGGGGAAATGAATGGTCCCTGGATAAATCCAACAATCCTTATAAACACTCTACAGGTACAGAACCGGTTGGCTCGTACCCGGAAGGCCGTAGTCCCTACGGACTCTATGACCTTTCCGGAAATGTGTGGGAGTGGGTGGATAGCTATTATCTGCCACATCCAGGAAACCCCGTTACCCGCGCTGAATATGGCAAAGACAAAAGGGTATTAAAAGGAGGATCTTGGTTCGACTGCCTTTCATATGGATGCGGATTGAGTGCCCCAACCTTTAATCGAAGCTTTTTCACTCCGGAGGTCAAAAACAATAGCTTTGGCTTTCGTTGCGCTAAAACAAAAAGCCCTTAATT